>NZ_PSOW01000035.1:0-14002 GCF_003013335.1 Rhizobium sp. H4 | reverse complement strand
TTTGCCGTCAGCCGCCTATTCACCGGTGCAAAGCGTCAATCCGCCAGACGCACCATGGGAGCAAAGCTTGGGGGCATCGATCTTCGGCACCCCACAGTACACGCTGCCTGTGGACGACTTGGGAGGAGCTGTCCCTCCGAGCTGGCAACACGGCAATCAACCGGCACCGGCTGGCCTTCGGCTTGCAATGTCCTGGCTTGAGTTGCTGCCGAGCGCGGACAAACCCCAGACCAGCATCACTATCCATGGTGTGCCCTACACGGCCACTCTGGGGCCATCAGGCAGGGAGAACGACATTTACCTTTTCCCGCAATAGGGTGGAGATGGATCGAGCAATAGATGCCAGTCGTTCTTACATTCCAACTTTGCGGTTACAATTGCTGTCAAAGCTGATTAGAGGGGCGACATTGTCAGCCAGTTAGAAACGCGACGCTGGCTCTGATGATCAGCCCCGATCCGACCGGCTGGGCCGGGTTGAAAGGGCGGAGCGGGGGGCGGGTGAGGGGCACCCATCGGCTTTAGCTTTAAGACTGTGCGATCGACGCCTCACTCGGCAGCATCGCGCTTTGCCAGCGCAGCTTTATGGCGTTCGATGACGGCCGGATCGTTCGTAAAATCCTTCCGTCGCCCCGGACCGTGAGCACGTCGCACATAGCCGTTCTTCTCGCTGTTGGTCATCACCACCGGCTTCGACGGCTGCTCCTGACGCTCCTTGATATAAGTCAGAAGTAACCGGTGTTTCGCTCGCACCTAGACAACAACAAATCTTGGAAGTTGGTGTCGCGTCCCGGCTACCAACGGCCTTCCCACGCCAGACATATCCTTATGCAGCTTCTTGACTTTCATCGGGACGGAAGGCTCCTGGCGAAGGCAAAGAAAAAACGACGAACCATTTCAAGGAAAATGGATAAATCATGCTTTGGATCGCCAGCGCCATTGGATTGCTTACCGCGTACCTGCTCGGTTCAATACCAACTGGTTATCTTCTGGGAAGATTTCTTCGCAACATCGATATCCGCGATCATGGATCAAAATCCACGGGTGCCACCAACGTGCTCCGCACTCTCGGCAAAGGCCCCGCGCTTTTTGTCTTAGTTGTTGACGTCCTGAAGGGCGTGGCGGCAATACTCTTCGCCTCGCGGTACACATATGGCTGATCGATCAGCCGTTCATTGTGACGCCCGCAAACTCTGACTTCCAAAGCTTGGTGCCGTGGTTTGTGTGCTTGTCGGGACTAGCCGTGCTGGTAGGCCATGGGCGTTCGATATGGTTGAAGTTTACAGGTGGGAAATCAGCGGCCACAGGTCTCGGTGTCCTGCTGGCGATATCATTGCCCGTGGGGATCGGAGCAGCGGCAGTTTGGGGGCTCACCCTTGCCGTTTTCCGGATCGTGTCCTTTAGCTCGATCCTTGCCGCTGTAATAGCCATCGCCCTTATCCTTAGCTTAGAGCATCCGTTGCCTTTTCGACTACTCGTGATCGCGGGAGGGCTCTACGTTATCGTCCGACACCGCGCGAATATCCAAAGGCTCATCGCGGGTACAGAACCACGGTTGGGGCAGATTAATTCGGAGCGAAGCTAATCACTGGGCTTCGCGTGTCTGCTCCGATAGTGAAGAAGAGGATATGGCGTTACGCACCCTGATAGTTCCATGGCAGTAGCTCATCAATTCGGCTTTGCTTGTGGCCGTTGACGATGGCGGTGAGCGCGGCTGTCAGGTAGGTCAGCGGATCGACGGCGTTAAGCTTGCAGGTCTCGATCAGGGAGGCGATGATGGCCCAGTTCTGTGCTCCCGCGTCATGTCCTGCAAAAAGCGCGTTCTTGCGATTGAGGGCTATAGGCCGGATGGTCCGCTCGACGCTGTTGTTGTCGATCTCGACGCGCCCATCGGTCAGGAAGAGCCTCAAGCCATCCCAGTATTTGGCGATGTAGGCCAGAGCCTCGCCGAGTGGGGACTTAGTCGCCACGCGAACACGGTGATGGGCAAGCCAAGTCTGCATGTCGGCGATCAAAGGCGCGGATCGTTCCTGTCGTCCAGCAACACGAGCTTCGGGATGAAGGCCACGCAATTCGGCCTCAATCCGATACAGTTCACCGATTCGCTTCACGCCGTCCTCTGCAACCGTTGCCACATTGGCATTGCCCTGAACCCTTTCGAAGATCATGAGATCGGCCTCCCAGTGACCGAATTCCTTGCGATCGTTGATGACTTCCGGCCGATGCTTGATCGAACGCTCATCTGGAAAGACTGGATTCTGCGGCTTGCGAGCATATCGCGGCCGGCGCTTTCTCCGCCGTTCCGGGAGAAGCCGCGCGAGTTGCTGCCGTTGTCCTTCTGGTGAATAGACATACCGGTAGATCGTCTCGTGACAGACGCTTGCCTTGGCCGCTGATTCGATCTTCAGTCGTCCAGCAATCTGTTCCGGCGACCAGCCGGATTCCAACTTTCCGATCACTTCGTTCCGCAGATCCTCGCGACGAAAGAGCTTGCCGATCCGCGGCGCCTGTCGTGCGCCATGTCGTTGGCGGTCATCGCCCAGTAGCCCTCGGCATCGGGGAATTCCTGATCGTGCCAGTAGTTGCGTTTTATCTCCCGGGAGATGGTCGCACGGTCCCGGCCGAGGCGTCTGGCGATCTCAGACTGGCTAAACTTCTGATCCAACATCCTGGAAATCGATCGGCGTTCGTCAAAACTCAAATGCGAAAAGGTACGGATCAAACCATGGCTCCCGAAAAGCAGGCAGCTTAGCGCCTTTGTTGCAGTTCGAGATAGAATGTACCCCTCCTACATAACAAAGCGGCGTAACGCATGTTATGGAACTTTACGCTGAACCGGCCGCGATAGTTACAAGCAGGTCCTTGGCATCGATCTGGTCGCCGGCTTTGACGAGAACTTCGGCGATCGTGCCGTTCTCCTCGGCGTGAATTGCCGTTTCCACCTTCATCGCTTCGGTCGACACCAGCACATCGTCGGCATTGATCGCCTGTCCGGGCGACACAAAGACGCGCGAGATGGCGCCCGGCATCGGTGCGCCGACATGAGCGGCATTGCCGGGTTCGGCCTTGGGTGCGAAGACGGCGGCCGGTGACGCTGAGGAATTTTGCGAGCTCTTGCTGTTGGTTCCTCGCGGACCCGAGCCGCATCTCGTTGTGCACCTAACCAGCTCGGCTCACGTGACAACAAACACAAGAACATCTGGTTGTTTCTATCGAGTTTGGCGCAGGAGGCGCAGGAGGCGCAGGAGGAAAATCAACATGACTGTCGCGGCTAGGCCCATGATTGCCAAAGCGTATAGGCCTGTGGAAAAACCTCCGGGCTGACTACGGAGATACCCTATAACGAACGGCCCCACAAATGCTCCTAGGTTCCCGAGTGAGTTAATGAATGCGATCCCGCCGGCGGCAGCGGAGCCACTAAAGAAGCAGAAGGCAGCGCCCAAAGGGTCCCTTGCAACCCAATATGCCGCGCATGAGCATCCCTCGCCAGAACCCGTCAGGGCCGGGTTGATCTACCGTCCGGCCGGGGCAATACTCCAGGATTGGCTTAGCTCCTCCGATGCGTCAAAATTCCGCTTGATGAGTGCCATATCAAGGCATAACCAATCGGCCATTCTCCGATTCCCGGAGAATTGCCGGACATGACTTGGAGCAGGTGCCATTTCTCCGCAGCCATCCCGGATATTGCAAAAGGACCGATACCATGTGCTTTGAATGCAATTCCTCCCCACTCAGCCGTCGCTCCCTGCTGAAATTTGCCGGCATCGGAGGCGTGGCCGTCATGACTGCAGGCTTTGACATGACCATGCCGGCATTCGCCTCGAACGCTCCCGCCCTCCTGCCGGATGAAGCACTGGCAAAACTCCAGGAAGGCAACAAGAAATTCGTCGCCGACACGGAAGCCTGCGCCGCCAATATTTCCAAGCGCCGGCAGGACGTCGCCAAGAGCCAGGCACCTTGGGCGATCGTGCTGACCTGTTCCGACAGCCGTGTCGTGCCGGAACTTGTATTCGGCGGCGTGACGCTCGGCGAACTCTTCGTCGCCCGCAATGCCGGAAACGTGGTCGACACCGATGTGCTCGGCACGATCGAATATGGCACCGAACATCTGCATGCGCCGCTGATCGTCGTCATGGGCCACAAGCGTTGCGGGGCGGTCTCCGCCGCCTGCGAGGTCGTGTCCAAGGGCACCAAGCTCGATGGCTCAATCGGCAAGATGACCCAGCCGATCCTGCCCGTGGCTTTGGCGGAGACCGATCGCGGCGACAATTTTGTCGACAAGACCGTCCATGCCAATGCCTTCAACGGCGCCGAGCGCATCCTCACCGAAAGTGCGATTGTTTCTCGCCTGGTCGAGGAAGGCAAGGTGAAGATCGTGCCCGCCTATTATGATCTCGATACCGGCGTGGTCGATTTTCTGCACAAGGTCTGACCTACGAGGCGACTTCATGTTGCCGACGGCTATCCGCGGGCGCCTCGTCGCGTTCGCGGAACCATAGTCGCTGATGACCCTTGCCGCCCGCAGCATCACCCGGCGGGTTACGCGGGCCGGAGCTGAGGTCGCGAGCTGGCTGCCTGGGCGACGCTCTTGTGGAAATTTCCGACCATACGCCTGCGCAACTTGGTGAGCTCAATCGACAGGTCCGACAGCTGCGCGATGACATCTATCGGAACCTGGGCAGCTGGGCCGCGCCCTCCTGAGCCAGTACAAGGACATAGGCGTCGCTCGTTTCAAAGAACGCGAGACAATCGGCCTCCGGCAGGATCTCAACAAGATCAAGACGGCGAAACCGCCTGTGGAGCTTGAACGCAAAGGCGCGATCTGGGTTCAGCCAACCCTATTCGCTGAATCGAGTATCGCGCCTGGAGGCATAACGGAAAACTACGGCATCGAAACTGGCCGCATTGATCGAAGATTGGTACGAACCGTGAAATTGACGCATGGTGGCTGGAAAAAACGCCGAGCTATGCATCCGGTTCGAGGATCACGCCCGTTATGGAATGCCTGCGATACAGGGCTCCAAATTCGGTTCAAAATCCTAATCCGCCCACTCAGGATCGGTTGTAAAGGCGATGGTGAGCCGACGACTCGGACCCTCGTTACCAATCGCGAGCCCGATTTCGTCACGGATCTTATCCCATTCCTGCAATTTCCTCGCCGGGAGGTCCTCTGAGACAACGAAATGTAGCTCGATTTGCCGGCCTCGGCCGACCCGGGCCACATAAGCCCGGTGGGATATGAATCCATGTCGTTCGATGATTGTTTTGGCGACCGCGTCAACTTGTTGTTTGAGATCTAATGGCGTAACAAGCAGTATGTCGGCGAGCGCTCGCCGAACCGTGCCCGCCGGAATGGGAATGATCACAATGCAGATTAATGCCAGCGCGACCGGGTCAATAAACGGCGAGATCCATTCGTAAGAAGACCCCTGAATTAAATATCCGATGGCAAACGCGACGAGTAACCCGATCGTTAGCCCGGCGGACATCAGCCAAGCTTTCGTATCCAGGGCAACGAAATCAGATTTGATCTTACGATTAGCTCGATCACCAATAACCCCCATGGTGGCTGTCACACCGAGTGTTACGACGGCGTAGACGATCGCTTGACTAAAGTTGAGCGGACGTCCCCCATGCAAAATGCTGCCGATTGCGTTGACAAGTGCGTAAACAGCCGACCCGGTTATGAGAATGCCGTTGAGAGCCAAGACTATGGGCTCAAGATGCCAGAACCCCATCGTGAAATGCTCGATAAGTTTTCCTTTGCTGGAGGGCGCTTCGGATGACGCGATGAGCTTTGTAACAAGCAGAGCTACGACAGTCATAGCAGCGTCCGTCAATGCGTAGACACCATCGAATATGATTGCGAACGAACCTGAAATGATCCCGAACAAAATGCCGATGCAGGCAAGGAGGATGGTAACGGCAATTGAAACGCAGAGAAGCCCCTGCTCCGTTCTCATGAAATTCATAGGCTCAGCCTTATAACTTACGTTTCTTTATGGTCCTCTGGACGCGGTACAGACCATCCAATTCAGCTACTGAAGCGAGCACATCCACTTTTGGATCAAGGTACCTTTTTAAATTCAAATGCTGACCTCTCCTGTCCAGTGGGCTCGCATGAGCGTCTTTCACATACCTGGCCACAAGACAAAATCGCCTCGCTGTGTTCTGGCAGTGCGGCCTCGACTATCTAAACAAGGGCCAATTTTGCTTTGCAGGTAAAGCGGGGCTGGACATGATGCACGACACGGAAGGACGCATGAACATAGTCCAGCACTTCGCTGACGGTCTCGCCGCCGCGAATGAAGTCGGAGCCACCACAGATAGGGCATGAGCAGGCCACCTGTTACACGTCATCATGGCACGGCCGAGGTTGCAGAGCTTGCGCGGCGATAGGGCTCTCGACGCATCCACGTAATCCGGCAGGTTCGAATTCCGTTGACTCATGGTTGGATCTGATTTGATGAGAGGCGTTCCAAAGAACGCCGAGGTTTTCGCCCTCATGATAGGCTGTGGCTGACACCACGTTCTAGTCTAGCGATGATCGGATCGTCTAGCCCTTTGGCGACTCCTGCAATTACGGCTGGATTGCCAGATGGAAAAGAGCAGGCTTGCGATATACGCCCACTGAAGAAGCAACAAACTAGCCACCATTGCAACGATGACTTCGTGGATGGAATGCCAGACGAAGTAACTCGTTAGTGCCTTCGCCCAGACGACGAGCAGCAGGAGGCCGCAAAAGATTGTGAAACGCAACACCGTTCTCCTAATTTGTTCGCGAGATTGCGCAGCAATGTCGTCTGCGGCAACGAGAGTCTGGCAGTTCTTCAGGCGGCAACCGCCGCGTGGTTGAGAGCCATGATCATGCCAGTGAGCTCACCATCGAACTCTCGTTCTGGCCATTGCAAATGCTGAGATTTTGGCAGCGGCGGCGCGGGACTGCAGCTTGCGGACCTTCTTCAGCTGCTCCACAATGTCTGACATGATCTCTTTCCTCGAAAATTGATTTCATGATGCCCGCGCCACGTCGGGATAGGTTTCGATAACTTCAATAGCGTCATCGACCATTTTCGTGCCGGTCTCGGCGAGCTTGCCTAGCGTCTCAAAGCCGAACCGGTGGACATCGCGCAGGGTCTTCGACAGAACGACCAACCGTCCAGTCGTCAAAAGCAAGCGGCCGAAGCCCTCATGGCCGATCGTCATGATCGGCGATGCCAACAGGCCTGTGCACTCTTCGATCACAAGCCCCACGCAACTGTAAAAGTTCTGTAGCCTCCACAGCACATACGGATCCGGATCGCCTATGATCGGGATCTTACGGCGCTGCTCCTTGGTGAGGATGAAGTCGGCCAGCAGGTCAGCGTCCGATTTGCCTTCCCACGCCCCATGGGCATCCTGAGCGCGAATGAGCCTTATCAGGCATCTGAGAAAAGGGGTGGCGAGATCCCCATCCTCGTTGACAGCAGGGCCATCCGTACTTCCTGTCAATGTACCCATTTCTTAGTCCTCCTCATCGAAAGGCTTCTTTTCAATGGCGCCTGCTTCGGTTAGCACCTTGCGTAACCAGGGTGGCGGAGTAGTCCTGAGCATCGCCCGAGTTCGCGACAAAACATCTTCGATCAGTTGAGGATCGGATACTTTAATTGGGTGGATTTTGGCCGAAACAACTCGGGCTGCCGATGGCCCACCGATCGCCAGACAGAACAATAAGTGACAACCTTCCAACGCCTTCACCTTCGGGTTAATACGATCGACGTCCTCGTTCCGATGCTTTCCGCTCTGGTCGGAAACGTCTTCGAAGTCCAGGACTTCCACCAGTTTCCAGTCGTCGGGACTCACATCATAGACGACGAAACGTTTTGCCGATCCGAAATGGGCGTCGAGAGATTTCATATCTTGAGTGGCGATTGCGACGCGCAACGCGCCAGCCTTCCGTTTTGGAGCTGACGAGTGAACCCCGTCAGGGACGAGGGAAAGGCGACGAGCGGCGATCATCTAGGCAGTTCTCCTTTGCGGGAGGGATCAAGCGATCCAGGACACGGCGCGCGCTGATTGGCCTGGAAGATGTTGGAAACATCGAAGATCAGGTCGCGCGTTCCCTGATAGAGACTTGTGAGCTTATGCTGGCTGCCGAGTCGGTCGAATATCGGGAAGCCCACCCGCATGAGCGGAATCCCAAGGCGCTCCGCCGCTTGTCGTCCATGCGAATGCGTGACGAGAAGATCAGCGCCGACGGCAAGTTCTTCGAGATCGCCAAGATCACCGACCTGGAGCGATTCGGCCGGCATTTCCGCGAGTATTTTTGAGGTGCCGGTCGTGGTGACCGCTGCCGCGATTTCGGCGCCCATGCCGGTGAAGAAGGTAGCGAATTGGTAGAGCTGGTCCGGCTCCACAGCAATTGCGATCTTCTTGCCTCCGAAATGGAAATGTCCGTCGAGCAGGGCGTCCTGCAGCTGTGCTCGGCGACGGCGGATGTTTGCTGGCACCGGCGCACCAGAAATCTCAGAAAGAAACGAGACGAACCGGTCGGCTCGTTTCAATCCTGTCAGCGACTGGAACAATGCGTAAGGGACTCCCGTCCGGGTCCGCAGTAGCTCTGCGGGGCGGCGCATATGCTCGCCGATCGCGATACATTGCGCCGCCGTGCCAAGCTCTTGTATCTCGTCGACGGGAGTACCGCCATAGGTGGTCGGAACCCAACGATCGCCGGGCACCGTGCCGTCGAGAGAGCCGGAAATGTCCGGCAGGATCACCGGCTTCAGACCGAAGCTTTCGACCGTTTCGCGCAGAAGCTCGATGTCAGCGACTGTCAGATGCCATCCTGGTAGGATCGCAATCTTCTTTTGGTGGCGGCTCTGCTCGCCTGGAGTGGTGATGCGCTCGACCATAGAGATGACGGCCTTCGCCCATCCCTCTTCGATCGCTCCCTCGAAATCCGGGGTATTCGCCAGCACAACCTCCGTACCCGCGAGCTCATCGGCACGATCCCGCTTGATGTTGGCGAGATCGCCTGCGAAATCTTCGCCGCGGGTTTCCACCAGGGCTGTCGTGCAAATTCCGATCAGCTTGGGTTTTGCGCGCCTCTTGAGATTTAGGATCGCCTCTTCCAGATTGCCTGCGCCGCCAAGAATGGTCGCCACTGCGTCCAATGCCGTTGTCTGCAAGGGAATGGCTTCCTTAAAGTGCCGGACTAAAAGTACCAGCGCCAAGCTGGTGCAGCCCTGGCTGCCGTGGAACAGCGGCACGGCACGCTCGACGCCAAGAAAGGCGAGCGCGGCGCCGAGCGGCTGCGACGATTTCAGCGGATTGACCGCAGCTGATTTGGTCTGGGGAAAGACTTGAACCATCGGCTTTCCTCAACGCTTGCAGAAGCTGCCGGCGACCGCGCCGACAAAGTTTTGCAAGACGTACCCAGTCTCGTTCTCGCTCTTGGTATTCGTCAGTTCTTCTTCCACCGCATGCTGGCATTCCCACGGTGCCGGCTCCCGCACCTCCATCCAGATCGGATTGTGAATAGCAAGATCGATCTGGCGAACGAGCTCCACCATGCCGTCATAGCCGGCATAGGGGTGGTGGCGTTCCTGGTTGATATCGAGCCAAGGTGTCTTGGCCTTCAGCGCGATGAATTGCGTGCGCCCGCCAGACAACATGATGTCGGCTTTACCGTCGGCGAGCATGTTATAAAGCTCGCGCGGCGCCATTGACTCGAACAGGTGGTTTTCGTCTTTCAGGAGTTGCTTGATACGTTCCTTGTCTTCAGGCGTGGATTTCTTGACCGAGGTGCCCACGATCTCGATGCCCACCTCCATCAGCGCATGGACAACCGACCAGGACTTGACGCCGCCGGTGTTGAGCAACACGCGCTTGCCTTCAAGCCTTGGTCGATATGCTGCGAGTTTCATCCAGGCAATCGCCTCCTCCTCCGCGATCAATGCCTCGGTGCGCTCGAGGATTTCGGGATCCGCCCCCTGCATCACGAGCAGCTTGGCGATCTGTCTGAGTGCTTCCGAGGTGTCGGTAATTCCGTAAAAGGAGCCTTCGAAGAACGGGATATCCCACAGCTCCTCCATTTTGCGGGCGAGGTTGATGAGTGCTGTCGAGCACACCAACATGGACGCCTTGGCGCGATGCGCAGAAGCAATGTCAAGATATCGGGCGTCTCCTGGAATGCAGGCCCTTACTCTGATCCCCAGCCGGTCAAGAAGCGGCTTTACCAGCCAAAACTCGCCGGATAGGTTGAACTCACCAATGATATTGATGTCGTAGGCGGTCACGTCGTTCGGCTCTACGCTGCCGATCACATGATCGAGCAACGCTTCACCGGCGAGCTTATTGCCAAGGTTCTTGGAGCCGGCAAAGCCAGGTGCGTTGACCGGCACCACCGGAAGGCCGAATTTTTCCGCGGCCCGCTTGCAGACGACCTCGATGTCGTCGCCGATCAATGCTGTCACACAGGTCGAATAGACGAAAATCGCCGGTGGAGCATAGGCCTCCTTGATCTCGCGGATTGCTTTAAAAAGTTTCCGCTCGCCGTGCCCCATCACCACTTCGGTTTCAGTGAGGTCGGTCGTGAAACTGGTGCGCCAGAGCGTGGGACCTGAAGAAGCCGATCCGCGGTTGTCCCAGGAATTGCCCTCACAGCCGAGAGGCCCATGGATCAGGTGCGCGACGTCGGTGATCGGCTGCAGCACGATCTTGGCGCCATCGAAAGCGCATCCGCCGGCTGCCGCCCCGGGGATCAGCGGCTTCGAACAGCCGTTTTTGCGCGCCTTGGAATCCTTGCTGCGGTTCTTCTCGCAGGCAGGCTCGTCAAAGACATCCTGGACTTTAGCATTGAGCAAGGGCATTGCGGTCTCCAAGTTCAGATGAAGGCGGCCGGCCTCACAAGGCCGACCGCCGCCGCTCCTAGCGGGTCAGGTCGTAAGAATAGTCCGTCACACCCGGCTCGCTCGTCTCGCGATCGAGCTTGTCGAAGATCTTGTCGAGGATCGTCGTCAGGACGCGCAGGCCGCCCTGGTAGCCCATGAGCGGGAAACGGTGGTGATGGTGCCGGTCGAATATCGGAAAGGTCAGCCGGATCAATGGGGTGCCGGTGTCGCGCTCGAGATACTTGCCATAGGAATTGCCGATCATAAGATCAACCGGCTCGGTAAAGAGCAGCGAGCGCAACGCCCACAGGTCCTTGCCCGCCCAGACCTGGGCATCCTTGCCGAAGGGCGAGGATGCGAGCAACGCCTTCATCTCGGCTTCCCAGGCCGACGTGCCGTTGGTAGCAAGGCAGTGGGTCGGCTCACCGCCGGTTTCCAAGACGAACCGGGCAACGGCGTAGACGAAGTCAGGATCGCCGTAGATCGCGTATTTCTTCCCGTGCAGCCAGGCTTGGCTATCTGCCATAGCGTCGACGAGACGGCCGCGTTCCAGGCCGATTGCCGGAGGAATTTCCTTGCCGGTAATCTCCGAGACCTTCATCAGGAATTCGTCGGTCGCCTGAACACCCAGCGGATAATGGAACGAAGCCGTAACCTGACCGACCTCCTTGCAATATTCCAGCGTTTTGCGCGTGTTATAGTGCTGCAGCGACAGGGTCGCTTCGGCATTCAACGCCGTTTTCAAGTCCTCGATCTTCGTGCCGCCGTCATACATGCGGTACGTACCGTCAGACGGCGTGTCGAACTGGTCGGAGGCATCCTGGATGAAGATGTAGGATACGCCCATCATGTCGAGCAGGCGCTTCAGTTCGCGGTTGTTGCCGACGCAGAAGCCGTCGAAGCCGGGAATGATGTTGATGGCTTGAGCAACCTCCTTCCGCTCGTTGCCTTTCCAGAAGTTCTCCAGAATGCCCTTGATCATGCCGTCATAGCCATCGACGTGGCTGCCGACGAAGGCAGGCGTGTGGGCGAAAGGAACATCGAAGTCGTGCGGGACCGACCCTTCGTTCTTTGCGTTTTCGATGAAGCCGTGGAGGTCGTCTCCAATGACTTCGGCCATGCAGGTGGTCGAGACGGCGATCATCTTCGGATCGTAGAGCTTGTATGTATTGGCGAGCCCGTCGACCATGTTCTTCAACCCGCCGAACACTGCCGCGTCCTCCGTCATCGAGGACGAGACCGCCGATGAAGGCTCCTTGAAGTGACGCGACAGATGCGAACGGTAATAAGCGACGCAGCCCTGGCTGCCATGGACGAAGGACATCGTTTGCTCAAAGCCTGCGGCTGCGAAGACGGCACCGAGCGGCTGGCAGGCTTTGGCCGGGTTCACGACCAGGGCTTCGCGGCCCAGGTTCTTTTCGCGATACTCCCAGGTCTTCGTGAAGTCGTTTTGATCGGCAACGACCTGATCCGGGTGGGGGCATTCGAAATTGGCTTTCTTCTCGGCGAGCATCTGCCTGTATTCCGGCTCGCGGAACAGGGGAGCATGGTCGAGAACTTTTTCCGCCGACTGCGGCATAGTAAGCACCTTTCTTTTCATCGCGCCGCACCGGTGGCGGCAATGGGATGTCATCTGTCACGAGTGCGGATCAAGTCCGATGGGAAGAGCCTGGCCTGCCCCTTCCCAAGACAGGCCAGGCTCTCATTCGGCCGCAACCGCCTCAGCTGGCGCGGCCTCTTTTTTCCAGGGGACGTCGTAGAGATCCCACACCGGATTATTGATGGCCAGATCCATGTCGCGGGCGAATATGGCGAAGCCGTCATAGCCGTGATACGGGCCGGAATAATCCCAGGAGTGCATCTGGCGGAAGGGGATGCCCATCTTCTGCACCGGATACTTCTCTTTAATGCCGGACCCAACAAGGTCGGGGCGGATGCCTTCGATGAACTTTTCCAGCTCGTAACCGGTCACGTCGTCATAGATCAGCGTACCCTTGTTCACATAATGGCCGGTGCGCTGATAGTCGTCGTTGTGGGCGAACTCGTAGCCGGTGCCGACGATCCGCATGCCGAGGTCCTCATAGGCCGTGATGACGTGGCGAGGACGCAGGCCGCCGACATAGAGCATCACCGTCTTGCCTTCGAGGCGCGGCCGGTACTTGTCGACGACAGCATCGACCAGGGGCCGGTACTTGGTGATGACAGCCTCGGTCTTGTCGACGATTTCCGGACCGAAGTGCTTGGCTATTTCGCGCAGGGAGGTTTCGATCTGGGACGGACCAAAGAAATTGTATTCCATCCACGGGATGCCGTATTTTTCCTCCATGTGCCGACAGATGTAGTTCATCGAGCGGTAGCAGTGGATGAGGTTCAGCTTGGCCTTTGGCGCGCGCTCGACCTCAGCGAGCGTGGCATCACCCGACCAGTTGCCGACCACGCGCAGCCCCACCTCCTCCAATAGAATGCGCGTAGCCCACGCGTCGCCACCGATATTGTAGTCGCCGACGACGTTGACATCGTAAGGGCCGGTCTCAAACTCGACTTCGTTCTTGTCGAAAACCCAGTCACGGATGGCGTCGTTGGCGATGTGGTGGCCGAGCGATTGCGAGACGCCGCGGAAGCCCTCGCAGCGTACCGGCACGATCGTCTTTTCGTGCTCCTTGGCCTTCTTGCGCGACACCGCCTCAATGTCGTCGCCAATCAGCCCGATCGGGCATTCCGACTGCACGCTGATGCCGTTGTTGAGGGGGAAAAGCTCCTCGATCTCGTCGATGACCTGTTCAAGCTTCTTGTCGCCGCCGAACACGATGTCCTTTTCCTGGAAGTCTGAGGTGAACTGCAGCGTCACGAACGTGTCGATGCCCGTCAGGCCGACGTAGTAGTTGCGGCGTTGCGACCAGGAATAATGACCGCAACCGACCGGCCCGTGCGAGATGTGGACCATGTCCTTGACCGGCCCCCATACCACGCCTTTGGAACCGGCATAGGCGCAGCCGCGGATCGTCATCACGCCCGGAATGGACTTGATGTTCGATTTGACGTCGCATTCGGAAAGGGCCTTCGGCTCATCGCCAGGCTCGTCGCCGCTCGTTGCGACGCTGAGGTGCTTCTTGCGGCGCTTCGCCGCCTTGTCT
>NZ_PSOW01000034.1:0-21503 GCF_003013335.1 Rhizobium sp. H4 | reverse complement strand
TGAAGGTATATTCATACATGAAGTTCGACGGCAGCCAGGCCGAGCCGCCCGGCCCGCCCGAGGTCAGCGCCACCACCAGGTCGTAGGACTTGATCGCCATATGAGCGAGCACGATGAAGGCGGAGAGGAAGATCGGCCGCAGCAGCGGAATGACGATGCGCCGGTAGAGCTGCAAGGGCGAGGCGCCGTCGATCTGCGCCGCCTTCATGATCTCGCCATCGATGCCGCGTAAGCCCGCCAGGAACATCGCCATGACGAAGCCCGAGGCCTGCCAGACACCGGCGATGACGACGGTGTAGATGACGAAGTCCTTGTTCTTGATCCAGTCGAAGTGGAAGCTCGTCCAGCCGAAGTGGTGCAGCGTCTGCTCCAGCCCGAGGCCGGGATCGAGGAACCATTTCCAGGCAACGCCGGTGACGATGAAGGACAGCGCCATCGGATAGAGGAAGATCGGGCGCAGCAGGCCCTCGCCGCGGATCTTCTGGTCGAGCAGGATGGCGAGCAGCAGGCCGAGTGCCAGACAAATGCCGACATAGAGGAAGCCGAAGATCGCCATGTTGGTGATCGAGGTGTACCAGGAGGACGGCGGATCGCTCTCGAAGGTCCAGCGCCACAGCCGCTGATAGGCCCGTGGCCCGGTCAGCGCATAAGACGGGAAGGTCTTGGAATTGGTGAAGGAGAGATAGGCCGTCCAGATGATGAAGCCGTAGACGAAGATGAGGGTGATGACGAAGCTCGGCGCCAGCACGATCTTCGGCAGCGCATCCTGCAGCCGGCCCCTGAGCGAGATCGGCGTCGCTTGCCGGGGTGTCAGAACCGGATCGGTGGTGGCAACTGTGCTCATGGATGTCATCTCCTCCCTGCTTCATCGGGCCCGCATGATCGTCAGCGCATCATTGTCCGCACATGATCGGCGCGGCGCCGGAAGCTTCCCCGCGAAGACGCGGGGAAGTAGTGTTCATCGGCCTGGCTCAGCGGGCATCGTCGATCGCCTGGACGAGCTGGGTGACGGCTTCGTCGGAGCTCTTGATCTGGCCGTGGACGAACTTCGAGACGACGTCCTTATAGGCATTGGCGATCGCCGGCGGCGCGCCATAACCCTGGGCCAGCGAACCGAACAGCGTGCCGCCCTCGTTGGCGGCCTTCAGGTCGGCGATGCCCTTCTTGCCGCAGGCGTCGAAGTCGGTGTCGGGAACGTCGGTGCGGGCCGGCACCGAACCCTTGACGACGTTGAAGGCCGACTGGAAGCTCTTCGACAGCGTCGCCGTCGCCAGCGCCACCTGTGCGGCCTTGCGGTCGTCGGGGACGTTGAACATGCCGAACATGTCGGAGTTGTAGATGACGCTGCCGTCGGTGCCGGGGAAGCGGTAGCAGAGGAAGTCGGTGTCCGGGGTCTTCTTGGCGGCGACGAACTCGCCCTTGGCCCAGTCGCCCATCACCTGCACCAGCGCATCACCCTTGATGACCATGGCGGTCGCCAGGTTCCAGTCGCGGCCGGAGAAGTTCGGATCGACATATTTGACGATCTTGGCGAGGTTATCGAAGGACTTCTTCATCGTCTCCGACTTCAGAGACTCCTCGTCGAGGTCGTTCATCGCCTTCTTGTAGAATTCCGGGCCGCCGGTCGACAGCACGATGGAATCGAACATCGTCGCTTCCTGCCAGTTCTGGCCGCCGAGCGCCAGCGGGATGACGCCTGCCGCCTTCGCCTTGTCGAGCAGGGCAATCAGGTCGTCGAAGCTCTTCGGCTCTGTGCCGCCGATCTTGTCCATCACCGCCTTGTTGATCCACAGCCAGTTGACCGAGTGGACGTTGACGGGGGCTGCCACCCACTTGCCGTCATAAACGGAGAACTTCTGCAGCGCCGCCGGCACCGACTTGTCCCAGCCTTCCTTCTTCGCCGTCTCGGTCAGGTCGCCCATCACCCCGGCCTCGGCATAATCGAGCACGGTGTAACCCAGCATCTGCGAGGCCGTCGGATAAGTGCCGGCCGCAACCATCGCCTTCAGCGCCGTCATCGCCGCATCACCGCCGCCGCCGGCAACCGGCACGTCCTTCCAGGCAAAACCTTCCTTCGACAGATCCTCCTTCAACACGTTCAAGGCAGCCGCCTCGCCGCCTGATGTCCACCAGTGCAGCATCTGCACTTCCTTTACGTCGGCGGCCTGGGCCGCACCGAGGCCAGCCATCATCACGACGGCAACAGCCGCCGAGCTCAAGAACTTGCGCATGAAATTCCTCCCATTGAAAATCGGCGGCGGGCCCTCCCTGCCGCCCGATGCTTTCCGCGTTGCGACGGTCAACATTCGGCCGCGCTCCTCCGCACGGTTGCTAATTTAAAACGTTATAAGCCTCTGATCGTCAAGTCCTTTCTCGACTCCCGAGAAAAATATGCCTTATCTATTATCCTATTGAATTAATTACTTTATTAATCCTACTATTCACCAGTCCACCTATACGCCTTTGAGAGCCAGACGCGGTCTCCATGTCGCCCGCGAGTGCGATCTCATCCGCAGCCGACGTATATCGATAGCGCATTGTCGCCAACGCCATCCACGAGGATCGGCCGCTGATCAATTTTCCGATCATTGGGCCCTGCCTATTTCCCTGAGGCGTGATTTGCCGTAGAAGGACGCCGTAATCCGGTCGCAGCCCACCCGGTCAAAACAAGGGAATCCAAAATATGAAGACTCTCGTCGTCTGCTCTGGCGGACTCGACTCCGTTTCGCTTGCACACAAGATAGCAGCGGAACAACAGCTTATCGGCCTCGTCTCCTTCGACTACGGCCAGCGGCACCGCAAGGAACTCGGTTTCGCCGCCCGGTGCGCCGCGCGTCTCGCCGTTCCTCATCATATCATCGATATCGCCGCCATCGGCGGCCATCTCAGCGGATCGGCGCTGACCGATAATGTCGAGGTCCCGGACGGCCACTATGCCGAGGAGACCATGAAGGCCACCGTGGTGCCGAACCGCAATGCCATCATGCTGGCGATCGCCTTCGGCCTGGCCGCTGGGCACAAGGCCGATGCCGTTGCCGTCGCCGTGCATGGCGGCGACCACTTCATCTATCCCGACTGCCGGCCGGGCTTCATCGACGCCTTCCAGCGCATGCAGAACGAAGCGCTGGACGGTTATGCCAACGTCAGACTGCTCGCCCCTTATGTCGATGTTCCCAAGGCGGCGATTGTGGCCGATGGCGCGAAGCACGGCACACCATTTTCGGAAACCTGGTCCTGCTACAAAGGCGGCAGGCTCCATTGCGGGCGCTGCGGAACCTGCGTCGAACGCCGCGAGGCTTTCCATCTTGCCGGCATTTCCGATCCGACGGACTATGAAGACCGGGATTTCTGGAAAGCGGCGGTGTCGCAATATTCCGCCGCGGAGGTGCGTTGATGTATCGCATCACTAAGGAATTTCACCTCTCCGCCTCGCACCAGCTGGATTATCTGCCGGCCGACCATCAATGCGCCAGGCTCCACGGCCATAACTATATCGTCGTCGTCGAGCTCGCCGCCGAAAGCCTGAATGACGACGGCTTCGTTCGCGACTATCACGACCTCTCGCCGCTCAAGCGCTATATCGACGAAGCTCTCGATCATCGCCACCTGAACGAGGTCTTCGGTCATTCGAAGGTCACGTCCGAGTTCCTGGCAAAGCACTTTTACGACTGGTGCAAGCAGCGCTTCCCAGAGACATCGTCCGTCCGCGTCAGCGAGACGCCGAAGACCTGGGCGGAGTACAGACCGTGAGCGCCGAAACTATTCGCGTCAGTGAGATCTTCGGCCCGACCATCCAGGGCGAAGGCGCCTTGATCGGGCTGCCGACGGTGTTCGTCCGGACGGGCGGCTGCGACTACCGCTGCTCGTGGTGCGACAGCCTTCACGCGGTCGATAGCGCATACCGGGATCAATGGAGCCCCATGTCGGCCGAGGCGATCTGGCAGGAGGTCACGAAGCTCTCCGGAGGCCGGCCGATGACGGTTTCTTTGTCCGGCGGCAATCCGGCGATCCAGCCTTTGGGACCGCTGATCGAGCTCGGCCACTCCCAGGGATACCGCTTCGCGCTGGAAACGCAGGGAAGTGTGGCCCGGAACTGGTTTCGCGATCTCGACGTCCTGGTCTTGAGCCCCAAGCCGCCGTCAAGCGGAATGTCGACCAATTGGGGCGAGCTCGGCAATTGCCTTCGGCTCACCGCCGGCGGGCCGGAGATCGCATTGAAAATCGTGGTCTTCGATGATGCCGATTACGCGTTTGCGCGACAGGTGGGGGAGCGCTATCCCTATATTCCCTTGTACCTTCAGCCGGGCAACCACACGCCGCCGCCGCCGGATGACGACGACGCCCGTATCGATATCGACGGCGTGATGGATCGGATGCACTGGCTCGTGGAGAAAGTGACTGTTGATGGATGGTTTGCCCCGCGCGTGCTGCCTCAGCTGCATGTGCTGCTGTGGGGGAACAAGCGCGGCGTATGACTCGGCCTGAGGCTAAAGCGCGTCGCGATCCTTCAGATTCGCTCGTCGCGCTTTAGCTCTTTGTTTTTACGCATGTCGTTGCCGCAAAACCGCGGCACACTTTTGCGCGACATGCTTTAACGCTCCGGAAAAGCGAAGACATCGACAGGCTCTCCGAGCCCGCGCAGCGGGAAGGTGCCGAGACTGTCCATATCTTGCGCGCAGCCCGCCATTTCGACGAAGGCCCGTGACAGGAGCACCGGACGCTTGACCTCCTTCGTCAGGCTTTCCAGCCGCGAGGCGACATTGACCGCCGGGCCGATGACGGTAAAATCCAGCCGCCGGCGCGAGCCGATATTGCCGTACATGACATCGCCGACATGCACGCCGACCCCGTAGCGCAGCGGTTCACGCCCGTTGCCCGCATACTGCTGGTTCAGTTGCGCCATCAACGCCTGCCCCTCGCGGATCGCCTGCAGCAGATCATGGCAGGCCGTTTCCTTGGCTAACGGGAAGATCGCCAGCAATCCGTCGCCCATGAACTTCAGGATCTCGCCGCCATAGCGCTCGATCGGGTCGGACATGGCGTCGAAATAATCGTTGAGCAGATGGATGACATCGTCGCGCGGCCAGAGATCGGAGATCCCCGTAAAGTCGCGCAGGTCGCAGATCATGATCGCCGCGCCGACGGTGGCGCCGCTGCCGCGCGTCGTGACGCCCGACAGGATATGTTCGCTCGCATGCGGTCCCACATAGGTCTGCAGCAGCGTGCGCGCCATGATATTCTTCAGCCGGATTTCGCTGACAAGCGTTAGCGCTGGCAGGAGATCGCGCAGGAAATCGACATGTCCGCGCTCGAAGCCGCCCGGCCGGCTGGTGGAAAATGTCACGACATGCCGCTTGCCGAAGGTGTGCTCGACCGGCCAGGCGATATACTCGGTCAAGCCGTCGTCGCGCAGGTCCTGATAGAATGAATCCATCTCGCCGTCGGCTGCGCCTTCCAGCTGCCTGTGCACCTCCTCCGCACCCTGATGGATCGCGTTGACCGGACTGGTCAGGAACTCCGGCGTGTTTTCGACGCCATAGGCGAATGTATCGATCTTCGCCTCCGCCAGTCCCTCCTTCCAAAGAATGCGGGCACCGACCCATTGCGGGTGGTTCACCCTGAAATGCAGCGTCGCCCGCGCCACCGGCACCCCAGCCGCCAGCAGCTTCTCACACATCTCCACCAGGATGTTGTCGATGAAGCGCTCGCCGCGCGTCTCGTTCACCAGCCAGTCGAGAACGCGTCTCCTGCGGATCGGCCAAACGCCGTCGTTGGCTTCGACGGCAATCCCGGCCTTGTTTGGAAAAGACGACATCAAAAAACTCCGCTACATCGCGTCATCGGCGAGGATCGATTTCAGTTTCCGCTGAATGTGGGCGACAGGGAAGCAAATGATAAGGGCAGATGGCGATAAAACCTCAGAAATCCCAGTCCTCATCCTCGGTCGCCACAGCCTTGCCGATGACATAGGACGACCCGGAGCCGGAGAAGAAGTCGTGGTTCTCGTCGGCATTCGGCGAAAGCGCCGACAGGATCGCCGGATTGACCTTGCAGGCCTCGGCCGGGAACAGCGCCTCGTAGCCGAGGTTCATCAGCGCCTTGTTGGCATTGTAATGCAGGAATTTCTTGACGTCCTCGGTCAGCCCGACGCCGTCATGGAGCGCCTCGGTATATCGGGCCTCGTTGTCGTAGAGCTCGAGCAGCAGGTCGAAGGCGAAATCCTTGATCTCCTGCCTTCTCTCCTCGGAAAGCCGCTCCAACCCGCGCTGGAACTTGTAGCCGATATAATAGCCGTGCACCGCCTCGTCGCGGATGATCAGCCGGATCATGTCGGCCGTGTTGGTCAGCTTGGCGCGGCTCGACCAGTACATCGGCAGGTAGAAGCCGGAATAGAACAGGAAGCTTTCGAGGAAGACGCTGGCGACCTTCTTCTTCAATGGATCGCCTGAACCATACTGCTCCATGATCAGCGCCGATTTCCGCTGCAGGAACTCGTTTTCCTCCGACCAGCGATAGGCATCGTCGACATCGGGCGTCGAGCACAGCGTCGAAAAGATCGAGGAATAGGAGCGCGCATGCACCGCCTCCATGAAGGAGATATTGGAAAGCACCGCCTCCTCATGCGGGGTTATCGCATCTTCCATCAGCCTGATCGCGCCGACGCCGTTCTGGATCGTGTCGAGCAGCGTCAGCCCGGTGAAGACGCGGATGGTCAGTTGCTGCTCGGCCGCCGTCAGCGTCGCCCAGGAGGGAATGTCGTTGGACAGCGGCACTTTTTCAGGCAGCCAGAAATTGCCGGTCAGCCGGTTCCAGACTTCGAGATCCTTATCGTCCTCGATACGGTTCCAGTTGATGGCGCGCACGCGGGAAACGGATTTGAATTGCATGTTCATTGAGCGGTCCCTCTTGAGGAATTTGTCTGAGTTTGCCCCTCATCCGCCTGCCGGCACCTTCTCCCCGCTTGCGGGGCGAAGGAGGCACGCCGCAAGCTCTCCGTTCCCCACAAACCTCTCGCAGGGCACGTCCCCTCTCCCCGTTTTTACGGGGAGAGGGTTAGGGTGAGGGGCATCTTGCCGGTCCGGAGCGAAATCAATTCACAGCGTACAAGACACACAGCCCTGCACTTCGGTGCCGGACAGCGCCATCTGGCGAAGGCGGATGTAGTAGATCGTCTTGATGCCCTTCTTCCAGGCGTAAATCTGCGCCTTGTTGATATCGCGCGTCGTCGCCGTGTCGCGGAAGAACAGGGTCAGCGACAGACCTTGGTCGACATGCTGCGTCGCCGCCGCATAGGTGTCGATGATCTTCTCCGCACCGATCTCGTAGGCGTCCTGATAATAATCGAGATTGTCGTTGGTCATGAACGGCGCCGGATAATAGACGCGGCCAATCTTGCCTTCCTTGCGGATTTCAATCTTCGAGACGATCGGATGGATCGAGGAGGTCGAATGATTGATATAGGAGATCGACCCGGTCGGCGGCACCGCCTGCAGGTTCTGGTTATAGAGGCCGGACGTCATGACAGCCGTCTTCAACGCCGCCCAGTCTTCCTGTGTCGGAATATGGATTCCTGATTTGTCGAACAGCGCCTGCACCTTCTCGGTCGTCGGCTTCCATTCCTGTTCGGTATATTTGTCGAAATAATCGCCGGAGGCATATTTCGAATTTTCGAAGCCCTTGAAGCTTGTGCCGCGTTCGACCGCCAGCAGGTTCGAGGCGCGGATCGCGTAGTAGGTCACCGTATAGAAATAGATATTGGTGAAATCGACGCCTTCCTCCGAACCATAGAAGATACGTTCGCGGGCGAGATAACCGTGCAGGTTCATCTGGCCGAGCCCGATCGCATGGCTTTCGTCATTGCCCTTCTCGATCGACGGAACCGAGGCGATATGGCTCATGTCGGAGACCGCCGTCAGCGCCCTGATGGAGGTCTCGATCATCCTGCCGAAATCAGCGGAGTCCATCGCCGCCGCAATGTTCAGCGAGCCGAGATTGCAGGAAATATCCTTGCCGAGATGCTTGTAGGAGAGGTCGTCGTTGTATTCGCTCGCTTCGCTGACCTGTAGGATCTCCGAGCAGAGATTGCTCATCGAAATACGCCCGGCGACCGGGTTCGCCCGGTTCACCGTGTCCTCGAACATGATGTAGGGATAACCGCTCTCAAACTGGATTTCGGCGAGCACCTGGAAGAATTCGCGCGCCTTGATCTTCTTCTTCGAGATGCGCGCATCCGCCACCATCTCCCGGTACTTTTCCGTCACCGAAATCTCGGTGAAAGGCACGCCATAGACGCGCTCCACGTCGTAAGGCGAGAACAGATACATATCCTCATTATTTTTCGCGAGCTCGAAGGTGATGTCGGGCACGACGACGCCGAGCGACAGCGTCTTGATCCGGATCTTCTCGTCGGCATTTTCGCGCTTCGTGTCGAGGAAGCGCATAATGTCGGGGTGATGGGCGTTGAGATAAACGGCGCCGGCTCCCTGACGGGCACCGAGCTGGTTGGCATAAGAGAACGAGTCTTCGAGCAGCTTCATCACCGGAATGATGCCCGAGGATTGGTTCTCGATCTGCTTGATCGGCGCGCCGGCCTCACGGATGTTCGTCAGCGACAGCGCCACGCCGCCGCCGCGCTTCGACAATTGCAGCGCCGAATTGATCGATCGGCCGATCGATTCCATATTGTCCTCGACCCGCAGCAGGAAGCAGGAAACCAGTTCGCCGCGCTGCTTCTTGCCCGCATTGAGGAAGGTCGGCGTCGCCGGTTGGAACCGGCCGGAAATGATCTCGTCGACCATATCGCGGGCAAGCGCTTCGTCGCCCCGTGCCAGGGTCAGCGCCACCATGCAGATGCGGTCCTCGTAGCGCTCGAGATAGCGCTTTCCGTCGAAGGTCTTCAGCGTATAGCTGGTGTAATATTTGAATGCGCCGAGAAAGGTCGGGAACCGGAATTTCCTCGCATAGGCCTGATCGAACAGGTCGCGGACGAAATTGAAGGAGTACTGGTCGAGCACCTCCTGCTCGTAATAGCCCTCGGTCATGAGGTAATCGAGCTTTTCCCTGAGATTGTGAAAGAACACCGTGTTCTGGTTCACATGCTGCAGGAAATACTGCTTCGCCGCCATGCGATCCTTGTCGAGCTGGATCCTGCCTTCGTCGTCATAGAGGTTCAGCATGGCGTTCAGCGCGTGATAGTCGAGCGTTTCCGCCGCTTTCACGGGGCGTTCGCCGGCGGGATGAGCAAAAGTGTTATGCGGTTTTGCGCCCGCATCCCGCGTCAGAGTTGTTCCCGTGTCCAAAACCGTTCCAATCCGTATCTGACGTTGACGACGTCCTCCTCCGTGCCGATGAGCTCGAACCTGTAGAGGTAGGGCACCTGGCACTTCCGCGAGATCACGTCGCCGGCAAGCCCGTATGTCTCGCCGAAATTGCTGTTGCCCGCGGCAATCACGCCGCGGATATGTCCTCGGTTCTCCGCATCGTTCAAAAAACGGATCACCTGCTTGGGAACGGCCCCCTTGCCGCCGTCGCCGCTATAAGTCGGCACGACGAGAACGAAGGGTTCGCGGATAGGGAGCGCCTCTGCGCCGCTAGCCGGAATGCGCGCCGCGCGCAGTCCGAGCCTGGCGACGAAGCGATGGGTATTCTCCGATCGGCTGGAATAATAGACGAGCAGCCCCATCGCCGTTTTCCGGTCAGGAGAGCGCGCTGATCATATCGGGACGGAAACCCGCCCAATGCCGCTCGCCGGCGATGACGACGGGCGCCTGCATGTAGCCGAGGCTGCGGACGCGATCGAGCGCTTCGGCATCCTGCGAGATATCGATGATATCGTAATCGACGCCCAGGCGGTCGAGGGCGCGATAGGTGGCGGTGCATTGGACGCAGGCAGGTTTGCTATAGACGGTAATGGTCATGATATTCCTCGTGACGATGCGATCGAGACACGCGATATCGATCGGAAATCTTTCGAAATCCCTCGAAACATTCTCGGATGGTTTGAAACGATGCGGCCGTTCAGCCGCCGGGCGTGATCCGCCCTCTGCCTGGCGCGGGTGGCGGCCTGAACTGCGATACTGACATGACTTCACCCCGAAGTGGCTGATGCGGAGGTTCGGGCCTGCGAAACGCGATGCGGATAAATCCGCAGTCATGCAACGCGACCTTCCGGACACCCCGCCGGTGGACGTTTCGTTCGAGGCAGGTCTCCTGGCTTGCGGGTCGAAGCATCCTGCCCAGCCTTCCCGGAGCATCATGCTCCAGTGACCTGAAATCGGACAGTTGCTCGCCGCTTACAGTTGCGGGGGCAGCTCCGGATTTGTCGCGCCATCATGGCGAAACGCACCGTATTCCCGTCTTAGCCCGCGATCCTGACGAATCGAAGGAACCTCTGAACACTAGATATAGTACGCGAATCCAAAATAACGTCAATGGATGGTTTGTACATCGCCTTACGGCAGGATTGAAATCGCTGCCTTCCTGTGAAGGACATGGATAACGAAGGCTTAAAGAAAACAGGCTGGCGGAGCCTCTTCCCTGCGTCATCCTCGGCCTTGTGCTGTCCAATTCGGACCGATGTGTGCCCCTCACCCTAACCCTCTCCCCCGTAAAAACGGGGAGAGGGGACGTGCCTTGTGAGAGCCGTGAGAGGGACGGAGAGGTCGCGACTATCTCCCTTCGCCCCGCCTGCGGGGAGAAGGTGGCGGCAGCCGGATGAGGGGCGGGCGGCGATCTCTTAAGGCGACAATCTTTTACTGCTTGTGCGTCCTTTGTCAGCGGCCTGAGAGTCGGCCTGTAGCCGCTCCCTGCGATTTGCGATTCCCGGTCAGGCCCAAATCGTCATTATCCCTTTACCCGAAGCAGCCTGAGCGCGTTGATCGTCACCAGCACGGTGGCGCCGGTATCGGCGAGAATCGCCGGCCAGAGGCCGGTGATCCCCATGATCGTCGTCACCAGAAACACCGCCTTCAGCCCGAGGGCGATGGTGATATTCTCCAGAATATTGCGCATCGTCCGTTTGGACAGTTCGATCATCCGCGCCACGTCGCCGACGCGTCCATGCAGCACGGCGGCATCCGCCGTCTCCAGCGCCACATCGGTGCCGCCGCCCATGGCGATGCCGATGTCGGCAGCGGCAAGCGCCGGCGCGTCGTTGATGCCGTCGCCGACCTTGGCGACAATGAAACCCTGACGTTTCAATTCGCCGACGACCTTCTGTTTGTCCTCGGGCATCATCTCGCCGCGCCAGTCGATGCCGAGCATGCCGGCAACGGCTGCCGCCGTCCGCTTGTTGTCGCCCGTCAGCATCATCGCCTTGACGCCCGCCGATTTGAGCGCGGAAAGCCCGGCTTCGGCATCCTCGCGCGGCTCATCGCGCATGGCGATCAGGCCGGCTGCCGCGCCGTTGACGAGCAGCACCGACACGCTCTTGCCTTCGTCGTTCAACGCGATGATACGCGCATCCTGATCTCCATCGAGCGCCCCGCGCTCGCGGGCGGCGGACGGCGACAGCAGATCCAGAGTCTCGCCCCCGACTTTTCCGGTGACGCCCTTGCCCGGCAGCGCCTCCAGCTCGAAGGCCGGCGGCACGGGAACACCGTCCGCCCGAGCACGATTGAGGATGGCGAGCGCCAGGGGATGGCTGGAGCCTTGCTCCAGCACCGCCGCGCGTGACAAGACCTGCGCCTCGCTCAATCCGAAGGAAATGATGTCGGTCACCTGCGGCTTGCCTTCCGTCAACGTGCCTGTTTTGTCGAAGGCGACCATGGTCACCTGGCCGAGGCTCTCCAGTATCGCGCCGCCCTTCATCAACAGCCCGCGCCGTGCGCCCGCGGAAAGCGAGGCGGCGATCGCCGCCGGCGTCGAGATGACGAGTGCGCAGGGGCAGCCGATCAGCAGGATGGCAAGGCCCTTGTAGACCCATTCGCCCCACGCGCCGGAAAGGAAGCTCGGCGGAACCACCGCGACCAATGCTGCAACCACCACCACGCCGGGCGTGTAATAACGAGAGAACCGGTCGATGAAGCGTTCCGTCGGCGCCTTCGATTCCTGCGCTTCCTCCACCAGCTTGACGACGCGGGCGATGGTGTTGTCGGCCGCGGCTGCGGTGACGCGAACCCGGAGCACTGCATCGCCATTCACTGTTCCGGCAAAAACCGCGGCATCGACACCCTTGCGCACCGGCGTGCTCTCGCCCGTCACCGGCGCCTCATCGATCGCACTCTCGCCCGATACGATGACGCCATCCGCCGAGATGCGGTCGCCGGGTCGCACCATGATGATCGCACCGACGGCAAGGCTCTCCGCCGGCACCTCCCGCGTTGCACCATTTTCTTCGAGCAGCGCATTCTTCGGCACCAGTGCCGTCAGCGATTGGATGCTTTGGCGCGCCTTGCCCGCCGCCACGCCCTCCAGCAGCTCGCCGACGAGGAACAGGAACACGACCGTCGCCGCTTCCTCTCCCGCATTGATAATGACGGCGCCGACAGCGGCGATCGTCATCAGCATCTCGATCGAAAACGGCGTACCGGCCATAGCCGCCATGACGGCGCGCCGCGCGATCGGCACCAGCCCGACCAGCATGGCAATGATGAAGACATAGGATGCAATCGCAGGCACCAGATGACCGACGGCATAGGCCGCGACGAGCGCCACACCCGAGAGGATCGTCAGCCGGCCCTTCCGGCTCTGCCACCATGGGCCGGCCATCGGCCCATGGTCGTGCCCGTGCAGGCCCTTGATTGCCTTATCGGCATTGCCATGATCGTGATCATGACCTTCGTGGTCGTGATCACCATGGTCGTGCCCCGCGTGATCATGGCCGTGATGATCGTGCGATCCGTGGTTTTGCGCCGGCGCGACGCTTCCGGCAAAGGGAGAGAGCGAATAACCGAGCCCCGTCACCCTCTTCTCGATCGCCCTGAGGTCGCTGCTGCCGTCATGCCGGACGATCATCGTGCCCGCCATCACCGAGACGGAAACATCGGCCACCCCTGCCACGCGCCTGACCGCCGTATCGATCTTGCTCGCACAGGCGGCGCAATCCATGCCGCCGACCCGGTATCGTGTTTCGCTCGTCTCAGCCATGATCCGCTTCCTTGTCAAACAGAAGCATCCCTCCTACATCCTCTAGCGACTAGAGGTGCAAGAGGAAAATCATGAAAAAGATCACGATCGGCGAAGCCGCTCGCCGCAGCGGAGTCAAAGTACCAACGGTTCGTTATTACGAGAGCATCGGCCTGCTCGCAGCCCCGAGCCGCAGCGAAGGCAACCAGCGCTCCTTCGAACCCGCCGACATCAGCCGCCTCGCCTTCATCCGCCATGCCCGTGAACTCGGCTTCGAGATCGAGGCGATCCGCACTCTCCTTACCCTGCAGGATGATCCGCACCAATCCTGCGCCTCGGCCGATGCCATTGCCAAGGCCCGCCTCGTCGAGGTCGAGCAGCGCATCCGCAGCCTGATGGCGCTGAAGGCCGAACTCGAAACCATGGTGGAAGGTTGCGGCCATGGCCGCGTCGACCAATGCCGCGTCATCGAGGTTCTCGCCGATCACGGTCAGTGCACGCATTCGCATCACTGATCCCGACCTTGCAAGCAAGGCGCAGCCGCGCCAAAACTGCACCGGAAAGAATCGGGCGAAGACATCCATGAACCAGAAGCGAATTGCCATCATCGGCGGTGGCCCGGCGGGCCTGGCGGCCGCCGAACTGCTTTCGCTTTCCGGCCATGCGGTGACGGTCTACGACGCCATGCCGACCTTCGCTCGCAAGTTTCTGCTGGCCGGCAAGTCGGGACTGAACATCACCCATTCCGAGGATTATGCCCGTTTCGTCACGCGCTTCGGCACGGCCTCCGCCCGCCTGCGCCCGGCTCTCGATGCCTTTACCCCTGGCGATATCAGAGATTGGGCAGCAGGGCTCGGAACCGAGACCTTCATCGGCTCGTCCGGCCGCATTTTCCCCGATGTGATGAAAGCCTCGCCCTTGCTGCGCGCCTGGCTCAGGCGATTGGAGGCGCAGGGGACGACGCTGCGCACCCGCCACCGCTGGATCGGTTTTGCCGATGCGGGCTATGTTTTCGAAACGCCGGAAGGGCGCTGCATCGTCCAGTGCGACGCTGCCCTCCTGGCGCTCGGCGGCGCCAGCTGGCCGCGCCTCGGCTCCGATGCAAGCTGGCTGCCGTGGCTATCGGAGAAGGGCGTCGAGATCGACGCCTTCCGGCCCGCCAATTGCGGCTTCGTCGTCGGCTGGAGCGAAAGCTTCCGCGAGCGTTTCGCCGGCGAGCCGGTGAAATCGGTCACCGCCACCTCCGATGCCGGCACATTTCCCGGCGAATTCGTCATCAGCGCAAACGGCATCGAGGGCAGCCTGGTCTATGCCCATGCAGCAAGCCTTCGCGATCAACTGCTGAACCGCGGCAGCGCTGCCCTGACGCTCGACCTCGCCCCGGGTCGGACGATCGAAAGGCTGACCCGCGACCTCGCGCGCCAGGATGCCAAATCGAGCTTTTCGAACCGCCTGCGCAAGGGCGCCGGCCTCGACGGTGTCAAGGCGGCGTTGCTGCGGGAGTTCGCTTCCGAGCGTGACCGAAGCGATCCCGGACGTCTCGCCGGCCTGATCAAGGCCCTGCCGGTGCCGGTTCTCGAAACCAGGCCGATCGCCGAGGCCATCTCCTCGGCCGGCGGCATCCGCTGGAGCGGCATTGACGATGGCTTCATGTTGAAGGCGCTGCCGGGCACTTTCGTCGCCGGCGAGATGCTCGACTGGGAAGCGCCGACCGGCGGCTATCTCCTCACCGCATGCCTGGCGACCGGCCGCGCCGCCGCACGCGGCATCGAAGCCTGGTTGCGGCGCTGAAATCGCCATAGCCAAAGGTCTAGGCGATCGCCAATGCCGGCCATTTGCAAACCGGCCGCTTTTCCATCAGACTATTCTGACGTTCCGTGGGAGGAGCCGATGCACGAACACTCAGCACATGCCGAGCATGTCTACAGCTCTGCCCAGCGCGATTCGGCCGCGGCCAGCTCTCCCGTTGTCGCCTCCTGGCGGCGATGCATGACCATGCACCAGCTCGCCCCCGAGGATGAACGTGCGCCGATCCGCCTGACCGATGAGGAATTCCGGCGTGCCCGCGAGCAGTCCGGGCAACTGATCGCCAGTGCCACGGAAGAGCTCGATCGTCTCTTTACCACCGTTGGCAAGGCGGGCTGCTGCCTGCTTCTCACCGACAAGAACGGCATCGCTCTGGAGCGCCGGGGTGCCGCCGGCGACGACAAGGAATTCCGCGAACTCGGCCTCTGGACCGGCTCGGTCTGGACCGAGGCGAGCATCGGTACCAACGGTATCGGCACCGCGCTTGCCGACGAGCGGGCCGTCGCCATCTTTCGCGATCAGCATTTCTTCTGCGCCAATATCAGCCTGAGCTGCACGACGGCGCCGATCCGCGACCATCGTGGCCGGCTGGCCGCGGCCCTCGACATCTCCACCTGCCGTGAGGACGTCAATGAGATGACGCTGGCGATCCTGACGCAGACCGTGCGCGATTCGGCGATGCGCATCGAGCTCAACCTCTTCCGCGCGGCCTTTCCCAGCGCCCGTTTCCTGATGGTCCCGGCCGGCGTCAATTCGGCCGCCGCCCTGCTGGCCGTCGACCGGCACGACCTCGTGCTCGGCGCGACGCGCGCCGCCCGTATCGCGCTGCAGCTGGACGACAGGCGGATTGCCGCCGGCATTCCGGCCGCCGATGCGCTGCACGAGGCCGGCGTCTCCCATCAAGACGAGATCGTCGAAGCGGAAAAGGCGGCATTGCTGCGTGCGCTGTCGCGCGCCGGCGGCAACGTCTCGCAGGCGGCGATCGCGCTCGGCATCAGCCGCGCCACCCTGCACAGGAAGATGAAGAAGCTCGACCTCCACTGATCGGCTCAAGGGTTCCGCGGCGACGGCAATCGTGACTGGATCCTGTCGCAAGTCTGCGACACTGTGCACTGCGGTATCGAGGAGCCGCCCTGTTCCCTTTGCCGAAACCCGCACATTTTCCTCCCACTGGTTCGCTTGGGAACCTGGATCATCAAGGGAGGATGACATGCTTCATCAGAAAATCGTCGAATCGCCGTTCAAGCTGAAGTACGGCAACTATATTGGCGGCGAATGGCGCGACCCGGTCGAAGGCAAGTATTTCGAAAACCTGACGCCGGTTACCGGCGGCAAGCTCTGCGACATTCCCCGCTCCGATGAGAAGGATATCAATCTCGCGCTCGACGCCGCCCATGCGGCCAAGGAAAAATGGGGCCGCACCTCCGCTGCCGAGCGCTCCAACATCCTCATGAAGATCGCCCAGCGCATGGAAGACAAGCTGGAATTGCTCGCCCAGGCCGAGACCTGGGACAATGGCAAGCCGATCCGCGAAACCATGGCGGCCGACATTCCGCTGGCGATCGACCACTTCCGCTATTTCGCCTCCTGCATCCGCGCCCAGGAAGGTTCGATCGGCGAGATCGACAATGATACGATCGCCTATCACTTCCACGAACCGCTCGGCGTCGTCGGCCAGATCATTCCCTGGAACTTCCCGATTCTGATGGCTACGTGGAAACTGGCTCCGGCGCTGGCGGCCGGCAACTGCGTCGTGCTGAAGCCAGCCGAGCAGACGCCGGCCTCGATCCTGCTCTGGGCCGAACTGGTCGGCGATCTGCTGCCGCCCGGCGTGCTCAACATCGTCAACGGTTTCGGCATCGAGGCCGGCAAGCCGCTGGCGACCAGCCCCCGCATCGCCAAGATCGCCTTCACCGGCGAGACGACGACAGGCCGGCTGATCATGCAATATGCCAGCCAGAACCTCATTCCGGTGACGCTGGAGCTTGGCGGCAAATCGCCCAACATCTTCTTCGCCGATGTGATGGCCGAGGATGACGACTTCCTCGACAAGGCGCTCGAAGGTTTTGCGATGTTTGCCCTCAACCAGGGCGAAGTCTGCACCTGCCCGAGCCGCGCCCTCGTCCAGGAATCGATCTACGACCGCTTCGTGGAAAAGGCGGTCAAACGTGTCGAGGCGATCAAGCAGGGCAACCCGCTCGACAGCGCGACGATGATCGGCGCCCAGGCCTCGACGGAGCAACTCGAAAAGATCCTCGCCTATCTCGACATCGGCAAGCAGGAAGGCGCCGAAGTCCTGGCTGGCGGCACCCGCAACGATCTCGGCGGCGACCTGGCGAACGGCTATTACGTCAAGCCGACGATCTTCAAGGGTCACAACAAGATGCGCATCTTCCAGGAGGAGATCTTCGGGCCGGTGGTCTCGGTCACGACTTTCAAGGACGAGAAGGAAGCACTCGAAATCGCCAACGACACGCTCTACGGTCTCGGCGCCGGCGTCTGGAGCCGCGACGCCAATCGCTGCTACCGTTTCGGCCGCGAGATCCAGGCCGGCCGTGTCTGGACCAACTGCTACCACGCCTACCCCGCCCATGCCGCCTTCGGCGGCTACAAGCAATCGGGCATCGGCCGCGAAACCCACAAGATGATGCTCGAACACTACCAGCAGACCAAGAACATGCTGGTGAGCTACAGCCCGAAGGCGCTCGGTTTCTTCTGAGAAGCTTTCTTGCGGTGGGAGGGAGTGTCAAAACCCCTCCCCACAAGGGGCTTAGAGTGCCTCACCGACAGTGTTCCTCGCCGAGGTCTCACCAAGAAGATGCGTTGGCCTTAGGGTGAGCAGTTCAACGAGTTAAGCCCCTCCCCTTGTGGGGAGGGGTTGGGGAGGGGACTTCTTCCTCCCAAAACCTTGGAGGAAGAACCATGGAAACGACCGTCAACGGTGAACCGCGTGTTCTCGCAACCGACGCAGCCCTTGACCTGATCGCTGAGATCAAGCGTGATCATCCCGATATCCTCTTCCACCAGTCCGGCGGCTGCTGCGACGGCTCCTCGCCGATGTGTTACCCCGCCAATGAATTCATGGTCGGCGACAGCGACGTCAAGCTCGGCGAGATCGGCGGCGTCCCGGTCTATATCAGCGCCAGCCAGTTCGAGGCGTGGAAACACACACAGCTGATCATCGATGTCGTGCCGGGTCGCGGCGGCATGTTCTCGCTCGATAACGGCCGCGAGAAGCGCTTCCTTACCCGCTCCCGCCTCTTTAGCGGCGGCGAGGCCTGCGCCGTGCCGGATTTGACGTCCCGCGCATAGTTTACGGATGTCTCTTCTTGTCTCGGCGGCGGGCTTAAGCTACCGCTGTTGTCAGCGCGGAAGCAGGCGACATCAGTCAACAGCGGCACTGTCAGGAGATCGATTGTGATGAACGAGCAGAAAGCCGTGATCGTCACGGGAGCCGGCGGCAACCTTGGCAGCGCCGTTGTCCGCGAGCTTGCCGCCGGAGGCGCCAAACTCGTCTGCATGAACCGGTCGAGCCAGGAACTGGAAGCCTTGGCCGGCGAGCTTCCCGCCTCCACCGAGTTCCTGTCGATCGCGGGAACGGACCTCACCGATTATGGCTCTTGTGCTGCCGCCGTCGCGCGGGCTGACAAGCGCTTCGGCGGCGTCAGCGCCCTCATCAATACGGTCGGCGGCTTCCAGATGGGGGCGGTCGGGCCGGATGCGCCCTCCCAATGGGACACGATGATGAGCGCCAATGCCCGCACTGCGCTGACGATCAGCGCTGCGGTGCTCCCGACCATGAAGGCGGCCGGCTATGGCCGCATCATTCACGTCGCCGCCGCCCCCGGCCTGAAGGCCGGGGCCAATCAGGCGGCCTACGCCGCCTCGAAAGCCGCCGTCATACGGCTGACCGAGGCGATCGCTGCGGAAAACCGCGAACACCGCATCACCGCCAACTGCATTCTGCCCGGGACGATCGACACGCCTGAAAATCGCGCCGCCATGCCCAATGCGAAGACGGACGGCTGGGTATCGCCGCAATCGATCGCCCGCCTCATAGCCTTCCTGATTTCGCCGGCCGCAGCTGTCGTTACCGGCGCGGCGATCCCGGCGACCGGCCGCGAATAAAGCAAGGTCTTACACGTGTTGTACGGTTACATGCCGCTCGGCTTGCGGTACGTTTCCTTCTCTTAGGGGGCGCGGACAGCGGGCGGGCGCGATGATGTTGATGATCGCTTTGAGGCGGCATTTGCCGGAAGGCAGGTGGTTCCGATGACGGATGGTCCCGCATTGCGCGCCGTCAGTGCCACCAGCCTGGTGCGCGAGGAATGGTTCCTCGGCGTCAGCGTCGCGACGAGCTTGGTATTTCTGGCCTTCCAGGAGCAGCTTTTCGGGCGGCTTTCCCATCCGCTTTGGTTCACCGTTGTTTTCGTGTGGCTGTTTGCCGTCGTGCTCGGCTCCGCCCTGTCGGTCGTGCGGCACGCGGATCATTTGGCGGAGCGGCTGAAGGAGCCTTACGGCACGCTCATTCTGACGCTTGCCATCACCTCGATCGAGGTGATGGCAATATCGGCCGTCATGCTGCACGGCGAAAACAATCCGACGCTTGCCCGCGACACGCTGTTTGCGGTCGTCATGATCATCCTGAACGGCATGGTCGGCCTGTCGTTGCTGCTCGGCGCGTGGCGTCGGCCGGAACAGCAGCACAATCTGCAGGGCGCCAACGCCTATCTCGGGGTGATCGTACCGCTGGCCACCTTGAGCCTGGTCATGCCGACATTTCTGGCAGGCCCGGACGGCCAGGATTCATCGGCGCCGAGACAACTGATACTGGGCATAATCTCGGTCGGCCTTTATGGCACGTTTCTGTTTCTGCAGGCCGGCCGCCATCGAGACTATTTCACCGACGACAGCAACCGCGACGAGCCCCCCGGCGAACGTCACCCTCACCATGGACCGGTCTGGCCTCATGCCATTCTGCTTTTAGCCTATATGGGTCCCGTCGTCTTCCTGGTCGAACAGCTTGCCCGGCCGATCGACTACATTATCGAAACCCTGCATGCTCCGACCGCATTTGGCGGTGTCGTGATGGCGGTCCTCGTCGCGACGCCCGAGGCAATCAGCGCCGTGCGCGCATCCATCGCCAACAATCTTCAGCGCTCCGTCAACATCTTCCTTGGCTCGGTATTGTCGACGATCGGGCTGACGGTGCCGGCGATGCTCGTTGTCAGTCAGCTCTACGGACACACAGTGACGCTCGGCCTGGAGCGCGGCGATCTGGTGATGCTCTTGCTCACGCTTGCCGTCAGCATCATTACCTTTGCCAGCGGCCGCACGCATCTCATGCAAGGTGCCGTGCATCTGGTGCTTTTCCTGGCTTACGTGCTGCTCATTTTCCAGCAATGACGCCCGCCCGGCGATATCTTGCCGACCGAAACCCACTCGAAAAACGACGCTAAAAGACCGGGAAAGTAAAAGTTCCGCGCCCGGCCAGTCTTCCGTTATGATCACGGGAGCTATTGCACGGCGTGCAAACAATCGCAGTGGCTGAAGCACTCAAAGTGCTACAGCGTCCTTTGCCCGTCTGAAAAGACGCGCGGCGCTGTATGTGGCGATACGGAGACCGGACTTGGGCTCACTGTTGCTTGGCGGACTTGTATTTGTGTTTCTGTCGACCGCAACGACGATCGGATTGATCGTGCGCGGCCGCTTGCCGGATCATCATCTCACTGCCGAATCCAAGGACGTCATCAGGCTGGCGACCGCGGTGGTGGGGACGCTGTCGGCCTTAGCGCTCGGCCTTCTGATCGCCTCGGCCAAGTCCACCTACGACAACGCCGAAGTGGAGATGAGAACGGCGGCCGCACGGGTGCTCTTGCTTGACCGCGTCATGGCCCAATACGGGCCGGAAACCGACAAGGCGCGGCAGTTGCTGCGTGAATTGATCGAGAAACGGCTAAGCCACGGCTGGTCGGCCGAAACCACCGACGAGGCATCCGGCAAGGCGCTGGGGGAATACCAGGATATCGAGGCGGTTCAGGGCGACCTTCGGGCCCTTTCGCCGAGGGATGCCGTGCAGCTTTCTCTCCAGGCCCGTGCTCTCGAGGTGAGCGGCATGCTGGCCGAGACCCACTGGCTGCTGGTCGAATCCGGCAAAGAGGGTTTGCCCTGGGCCTTTCTCGCCGTTCTCGTCTGTTGGCTTGGCCTGCTTTTTGCGACCTTCGGGCTGCAGGCGCCGGCCAATCCGACGCTGCTGTCGATTCTGCTGGTCTGCGCCCTCTCCGTCGCCGGCGCGATCTTCCTGATTACGGATATGGCCAACCCCTATGTCGGCCTGATCCATGTTTCCGATGCACCTTTGCAATCGGCCATCGAACGGCTCGGGAAACCCTAAGCATGTCGCGCAAAGGTCAGCGCGCAACAGGAATACGACCTGCAGCGCCGCTCGGAATCGATCAGAACGCCCAGGAGTCCGTCGCCGTCCTGTTCTGTCGCCGCAAACGCAAAAAAGCCCGCACGAGGCGGGCTTTTGTATTCTGGTTGCGGGGGCAGGATTTGAACCTGCGGCCTTCAGGTTATGAGCCTGACGAGCTACCGGGCTGCTCCACCCCGCGCCATCGCAAGTCGGATTG
>NZ_PSOW01000033.1:0-28688 GCF_003013335.1 Rhizobium sp. H4 | reverse complement strand
GCTCACCCGAGATCCGCTGTCTCCTTCAAAAATCTCCATGTTGGCAACTGTCCTTATGCATGGGAATAAGGACAGGGTCTGAACAATTTTACTCAATATTCACAGGCGGTCGCGCTCGGACGGATACCGAACGCGTACGTCGCGCCCTTCTTGTTCATAAACACGGGTGGCTCCGATGGGCCGGTGAAGCAGGCCTCCTGCATGATCAGCCAGAGTCGGGTAACGTGGGGATTCAACTGCTGAAAATAACGCGGCGAAAGCGGTACAAGGCGATGCCAAGGTAGACACTGCCAATTACGGCCGTCGTCACTATCTCCGACCAAACAATCGAAAAATCGGCGCCGCGATAAAGGACATCCTGAGCGAAAATTACAAAATGCGGCGTCGGGCTAATCACCTGCATGAGGTGATGGAGCCATACCGGCATGCTCTCCATGGGGGTGGTGCCTCCCGACAGCAGCATCATGACCAGCAACACCGGGATTGCCAGTAGACCGAACTGACCCATTGTGGCCGCTACCGTGCCAAGAAGAATGCCAAGCGCTGCGACGGTGAAGACATAAAAGCAGGAGCCGGCCAGAAACAGCAGTATCGATCCAGCGATCGGCACCTGAAGAGACCATTGTACCACAAACAGCAACGAAAATCCGGCGGCCAGCAGAACAACGATGCCGTTCGCCAGGATCTTGGAGAGCATGATCTCGGCCGGAACGACCGGCATCATAAGGAGATGCTCAACGGTGCCCTGCTCCCGCTCGCGAATCAGCGCCGCACCGGTCAGGATCACGGTGATCATGGTAAGATTGTTGATGACCTGCATTACAGAGGTGAACCATAGGTCCTTCAAGTTCGGATTGAACTTTGTGCGTGTGACCATCTTGATTGGTGCACCGGGGAATCCTTCGCGTCTCCCGGTGAACTCGGTAACATAGCTCTGGATGACGGTCTGGATGTAGCTCATCCCATTGAAAGCCTGCGCAGAAGCAGTAGCATCCACATTGATCTGAACGGAAGCCTGCCGCCCAGCAAGAATATCCGACTGGAATTTTGGAGGAAGTTCGATAACGAAAAGGAAGCGTTGCGATTTCATCGCTGCATCAATTTCTGGTGCTGCGATCTCAACGGCCGGCTTGAACGTGGGTGGTGTGAGGCCGTCTGCAATGCGCCGTGACAGATCCGAACGGTCTTCATCGACGATGCCAACTGATAGGTTGGTCGCTTCCGTCGATGCGCCCGTGGCAGCGGCGTAGACCGCAAAAGTGAAGATATAGGCAACAAGCACCAGCATAATGGGGTCGGCACGAATGCTGCGCAGTTCCTTGATCACCAACTCGAAGATGTTGGCCAGATGCAGTCGCAGCTTCGCCATTCTATTGCTCTCTGGTCGCTTCCGCCCTTGCGGTGCAGCTAGTCTCGTCCCATGGCCGCCGGCATCTCAGGTCTCCTGCTTCTGCAGCACCGCAATAGCGACAACGAGATAAGTGACGGCGAACGCCGCAAGCACAAGCGCTTCGAACCAGAGATCAGAAAACCCTAGCCCTTTGGTGAAGGCGCCGACACTGATCGGCTAAACCAGCCCGCCGGAAACAAGAGGCCAATCATCCTACCCTGGCCCGTGAGGGAGGACACGGGCACCAGCAGACCTGAAAAGTTCGCTGTAGGAATGACCGAAAGCACGGTCGTGGCAAAAACCGCCGCTACCTGTGTCCGAGTAAAGGTCGAGACAACTTGTCCGAAGCCGCAAGTCGAAAAGACATAGAGCAGCGCACCGATCGCGAGGGCTGCGAAAGAGCCCTTAACCGGTACGCTGAAAACAAAAAACGCCATTAACAGCAGGAGGGTGAATGTCAACATTCCGACGACGACATAGGGGAATTGCTTGCCGAAGAGGAACTCGAATTTGGTGATGGGAGTGGAGCGAAAATTGGCGATTGAACCTGTTTCCTTCTCGCGCACCACAGCGATGGTCGCCATGATTGACGGGATTAAAACCAGCATCATGACAATGACGTTCGGAACCATGGAAAAAACGCTCTTGAAAGCTTGGTTGTAGCGAAAGCGGTTTTCGATATTGACGCTGCCGAGGTAGACGTTGGCTGGGGCGCTGGGGCCAAGGCGCTCGCGCAGGAGGTCCTGTACGAAGCGCACCACCAGGCCGGTAACGTACCCTTTGGTTGTTTCGCCGCGGAACGGCATTGCGCCGTCGATCCAGAAGGCGACCTCAGGCGGGCGCAACCTTGCAAGATCGCGGCCGAATCCGGATGGAATTTCGACAACCACTGCCAGTTCCCCGCTCCGCATGCGTTGCTCCAGTTCGGCCGGGGAATAAATTGGAGGGCGTTCGGTAAAATAATGCGAGCCCCAGAAGCTTTCGAGCAAGCGCCGGCTTTCGGGCGTCTTGTCCTGATCGAAGGCAGCGTAGTTCAGGTTCTCTACGTCGAAGGTAATGCCATAACCGAATGCGCACATCAGAATGACAGGTCCGATGAAAGCGAACGCCAGCCGTATGGGGTCGCGCGAGAGCTCCATCGTCTCCCGCCGGGCATAAGCCCACAGGCGACGGGGATCGAATAGCTTTGAAGCACGCGATGCTGCTGGTTGCACGTTGGCCTGCGGCTTCGCTGCTGGCTTGATGGGTTGGTCTGTTGACCGAGCCGCGGGTGCAGCCTTCTTCGTTTCTCCCGGTTCAGCCGCGTCCTCAAGGCAAGAGATGAATGCGTCCTCGAGAGAAGCGCTCTTGCGCTCCTTGATGAGCTCCGTTGGCGAGCCGATAGCGAGAACCCGTCCTCGATGCATAAGCGAGATGCGGTCGCAGCGCTGGGCCTCGTTCATGAAGTGAGTCGACAGGAAAATAGTGACGCCATGATTGCGGGAGAGATCGGTCAGCGTTCGCCAGAAGGCATTCGCGGGCGACCGGATCGACGCCCGAAGTGGGTTCGTCGAGAACCAGGATCGGCGGCCGGTGAAGCACGGCCACCGCAAGCTGTAGCCGCTGCTTGATGCCCAGCGGCAGGCTTTCCGGCTTTGCATCAGGCATGTTTCTCAGATCGTAGCGTTCGAGCAACTCATTGATCCGTGCGTTGATCTCGTTCGGCGGCAAATGGTAGAGCCGTGCATGCAGATCGAGGTTCTGCCTAACCGTGAGCTCGGCGTAAAGGGAAAACGCCTGAGACATATATCCAATATTTTGGCGTGCCTCCATGTCGTCGGTGCCGATCGGTTTACCGAATAATTTGGCCGAGCCTTCGGAGGCCGGCAGCAGCCCAGTCAGCATTTTGATAGTTGTGGTTTTTCCGCAGCCATTCGAGCCGAGAAAGCCGAAGATTTCGCCGCGTCCGATGCGGAAGCTTACGTGGTCTACGGCGGCGAAATCGCCGAACCGCCGCGTAAGGCTTTCCGCCTCGATTGCCGGTGTCTTGTCTTGGGTCTCGACGCGCGGCCGCACGACCACCTCCTCGTGCAGGCAGCGCTTTTCCGGGGGAAGGAGCGCAATGAAGGCATCGTCGAGCGAAGTCTTTTGCGCTTTGGCGAGAATCTGCTTCGGTGTGTCATGCGCAATGACATTTCCCTCGTCCATGCCGGCGAGCCAATCGAACCGACTCGCTTCGTCCATGTACGCGGTCGCAACAATCACGCTCATCTGCGGCCGACGCGCACGGATGGAATCAATGAGTTCCCAGAACTGCCGTCGCGAAAGCGGATCGACGCCCGTGGTGGGCTCATCGAGTATAAGAAGATCTGGATCGTGCATCAGCGAGCAGCACAGGCTGGCTTTCTGCTTCATGCCGCCGGAAAGCTTGCCGCAGGGTCGATCTGCAAAAGGGTCAAGCCCGGTGGCTTTCAGAAGTTCATCGATGCGCGCGCGCCGCTCGGCTGCGGCTTGGCCGAACAGCCGTCCGAAAAAATCGATGTTGTCGAAAACACTTAGCGTCGGATAGAGATTGCGACCAAGCCCCTGCGGCATGTACGCAATGCGACCGTAGCTGGCCCGCCTATGGCTCTCATCCGCCATGTTTCCGTCTAGCGCCGTGACATGGCCGGTTTGAATCTTGCGCACCCCTGAGATGAGGGCGAGCAAGGTCGATTTGCCGACGCCGTCGGGCCCGATCACCCCCACCATGCAGTTGGAGGGAATATCGAGGGTTAGGTCGTTAAGCGCGAACGTTTTTCCATAGCGGTGAGTGACATGCTGGACGCTTGCAGCCATGGTCGTGCTCATTGCGGCAGCCTCACCGTCAGTTCTGGAGGCCAGGAGACTTTGGGATCGGTGCGGACAAACCCAAGCCCTCGCACCCCAGTCTTGACCTGGCGATGGTATCTATCAAGCATCTGAGAATCGCCTTGGAGCTTGACCCGGAACATCAGCTTCTCCCGCTCCTCGGACGTCTCGACGCTCTTCGGCGTAAACTGGGCTTCGGTCGCCACGAAGCTGATCGTTGAGGGAAACACATATTGGGAAATGGGATCTAGGATTACGCGTGCCTCGTCTCCTAGCCTGAGCTTGCCGGCGGCGTCCGCGGGCAGGTAGATCGTGAGGTAGACGTCGTTCAAATCAAGAACGGTCAGAATGCGTTGTCCTGCAGCGACGACCTCGCCCGCACGAGCGAGACGGTATTGCACCCGTCCACTTCTCGGCGAGACGAGCACGAGATCGACGAGAATTGACCGGAAACGTTCGACCTCAGATTCTGCTACTTCAATTGCGGACACGGCCTGATCACGCTGGGCGTTTGCAGCAACGTATGCAGCTTCTGCTGCTTCGAATCTGTTGCGACGTTGATCAACCATCTGCACCGATATATTCTTGTTTTGAAGTTGCTTCTTTGCGCGCTCATTGTCGGTTCTGGCGAAATCAAGATCGCTCTTGCGCTGTGCTATGAGCGCGTTTGCTTCAGCCAATGCCTGTTCGGATTTCAGGACTTGCGCTTGCGCACCGAGTAATTGTGCCTCTGTTTCCCGCGACGTGATGGTGGCGACGACCTGTCCAGCCGTGACTTCGTCGCCCTCGTCTACGGTCAAGGTCGCCAGCCGGCCGGGATATTTCGCCGCGACATCGACTTGCGTTGCTTCGATTCGGCCGTTCTACTTGACAACGCCCTCGGGCATCTCGCGGCCCCGCAGCCGCGCGATGAGGTTTTCCACCGCCGACTGCACTCGTTCGAGAGGGTTTTGTTGGTTCGATTGAGCCTGCGCTTTGACAATCAGTGGTTCTCCGAGCGAAAGGTCCGGCAACAACGCGACCGTCAACACAGAGACGGACACAAAAACAGCGCCTAAAACGCCACCGGTGAACGGTCGGAAAGACATTCAATTCTCCTTCGAGCGTGCCTATCACCGACAGCGCGAGTGCAAGACTGAAAGGCTTGGGCCGCGTTCGCCGAATCGATCAGGCGACGTTAGGATAGTCGCCAAGCGACCGCTCCCATTGATTCAGGTCAATTTGAAAACCTGGCCGCCGGAAAGGAGGCGCAGGATCTTGCGGAGTTTTTCGGATCCCAGCGTCGTCTCAATTCGATCCAGGAAGACGACTTGCGGCGGCGCGAGCAGAATTTTTGCAACGGTTAAGAGTTGCTGCTCGCTCAGCGAAAGCGACTTTTCCCAGCCTTGCTCCTGATCCAACCCGCCCGCCTGGTTCGCGACCCGCTCGAGATCAAGTTCGCGCAACACTTGGAACATTCGGTCGTCCGAAATTTCGCCTGCATTCTCCAGACGCACAAGAATCTCGCGCAACGTACTTGGAGGCAGATAGGGTCGTTGCTTGAGAAACACGATGTCGTCGGGACCAGGGCGAATTATGCGCCCCGTGCCGGGCGTCGGAATGCCCGCCGTCGCTCTGAACAACGCCGTTCCCGGAGCCTCACTAGGTCCGGTGAGTAACACGACGGTCCCGGGCGGGATAGATACCGACAACTCCTTCAGCAGAGGAGTGCCGTCTGATGACAGCAAGGATAGCCGCTCGTAAGCGAAACACCCTCCTTGCTCGACAATGTCGATGGCCGAAGGTTCGCGATTTTTCGATTGCCTCCAGTAAGGAGTTGAGCCGAGCGACCACCACGGCAAAGTTCGAGATAGACTGGAACTGGGTGACAATCAGCGAGAACGCGCCTACGAGCATCGCGAAGGCTGCGCCCGACTGTGTGATCATGCCAAGCTCGATGTCTCCTCTTATGAATGCCGGAGCAACGATTAAGGCCGGAATGATTTGGATTAGCCAGTTGTAGCCGGTGGTGAAGAACCCCACGTTGCGGTTGACAGCCGTAATGCGACGAAAGTTGGCGACCAAACGGTCAAGTCGATGCGACAAGAGAATTTGCTGTCGCCCCTCGCCGCGCTCCAGGATGATCGACTCGCCGTTTTCCCGAACATGAATGAGGCTGGAACGGAAGTTGGCCTCCTCGTCAAGTTGATCGTAGTTCAAATTTATCAGCGGCCGTCCGAGGAGAATCGTTAAATAAGATCCGCTGGCCGCATAGAGGACAGCCACGACAAACAGCAATGGGCTGATTGACCAAAGCACGCTGGAAAAGGCCACTATCGTCAGAGTGCCGTTAAACACCAGTAGGACAAAGGAGAGCGTGGTGCTGGTAAACGCGCGAACGTCATCCGCGATGCGCTGGTCCGGGTTGGCAAGTTGCCCCGAGACGTCAAGGTGGTAATAGGTACAATGCGTCGGACTGTGAATTCGCGCCAAAGCAGTGCCAGCCGGTCTTCGACAAATCGTGCGATGACCGAAAAAACTGTCAAAGCAGCGAACACACCGACGTAAAAATCGCTTGACGGATGAACTCCGGGGTATCGCGCTCTGCAATTGCGGTCATGAAGTTTCGGCCGACGTAGCTGTTGACAACGTTGAGGCCGCTTACGCCGAATAAAAGCGCGGCGAGCCCCGCAAACACCAAATTGGCCTTCTTGCCGACATCGGAGTTCGAAAAAAAATCCCGGCCGCGCGCACGAAGCGAACTGCGGTTATCTTGAGCGGAATTTGCTGGCTATTCATGGCATAGAACTCCCGTCTGCTGTCATTTGCGGGTTTCTGCTGACCCAACGACTCCGCGCTCGAGCGAAGAACTGTTCCTCTGGGCTGTGCGGACCTTCCCGGGCAGCACACGAAGGTCAGGACCGGGAGAGAGCGGCTAAAGAAGCCGCCACCATAAGACGTTGTGATGGGCGCATGCATATGCCGCCTAATCATCATTTCCTCAACTGTCGACAGAACATGGAGTGCAACGAGGCTTACCGGAGCGGAAAAGAGAGTTACGTTGCGACCAGAACGGGAACAATCAGCCTGTGTTTGACGGCTCCAAGCGCACCCGGTAGCGAGGTCTGGTCGCATGGATGCGCCACAATCGTCACAGCAGGGACAACCTCCTGCACAGCGGCAGTAAGGCAGTGATACTTGAGTGGCTGAGGTGTCGTCGTGGTCAGGTCGGTCACAGAAAAGCTCCTCTCTGCTTCGATCAGGATGTGCTGCAAGCGCGCCAACGACCGGGATCGCCGCCGAAATTCGCCTTGCCGAGATTTGGTTGTTCGGCCACGTGTTCGAGGCCGCTCGGCTGCCGCGTTCCTGGCGCCTCGACCACTGTAGCTCGCGCAGATTTTCATCTACGAATATCAGTCGTTCAGGATCGAGATCGAGCTGACCATCAAACCAAATGCGCCTTCGCTCCAGGACATCCGAGGGGTCTTGCTCCAGTGCAAGTGCGGTTTTCTTAAACGTCCAGCCGCGGCCTCGAAGCCAGGCACCAAGCGCACCCGGCTGATCCTCACTATTTGATCAACGGACAAACGCTCGACCATTTCATCGAGCGTGAGGTCCTTACAGTCCTCGATCAGTTCCACAACGAACGCCTCGTGTGCATCCAGCGCCGACGGTCGGGAGGTCGGCACGCCCTCTTTTGCTCTTGCGATCCACCGGATCGCCATGAAATTCCAACTCCGAACCGGGCTGTAGCTTGCCGTGCTTCACAGCGGGCATCAAGTTTGTTCATCCCGCTTTGACGACCGGAGGCAACGAACCGTGTGATGTCGGGTCAGGAAACTAGCGGGACAGCAGGCTAATACACTGCCCGAATTGCCCCGTGTGGACGGCAAGCGTCAAGCCTTGATGAGAAATTCAAACGGATATGAGTGGGGCTTCGCAGCTGCGGCGAGGTCTCAATAGGTCGACAGTAAGCCCGAATGAGTGGGTACAATGGGACTGAAAGTGGGATCACTTGGTGAGCCCGTTGTTCCCGCGCGGAGATCCCGCCGCTATTCTCGCAAATGTCGGACAGCCGCCGCCCTTTGTCGCATTTGTCGAGATCACGACGATTGGTTTGTCCCGCTCTGCTCTACGCACCCCGTCAAGCCACGAAGTGGTGCCTGCTTCGCAGTTTTGAGTTTGAGAGCGAGTGGGCTACGGCTCCGGCTCCGTCATTGCAGGGGTCCGATAGCGAAAGCCTGTTCGAGATGCGTGCTTCTCTATAGTCGAACAGGGCGGTTTTCAGCATCTTGGGCCCTCTCACCGGTCTGAACAACTGTTTCAGCTTACCCTGATGGGCATTGAAGGTCAGGTGTGACCTCCCGATGCAACAAGGTCGCCGGAGCACTTGCATCCAGCTTTCAGTTCTGCGATCGCGATGTCGTGGGCGGCCGGGATATTATCGGACGATAGTTGGCTTTTCTCCTCCTTCAGTCTTCAAGGCTTTACCAAAAAAGCGTTTACTCGCTTTGGTTTGGGAGTCGGGGAGAGATTGATCGTTTGAGGTTTTCGCAACCGAACGTGCTTGCCGTGGCTGGTCGGCGAGCCGTCGCTCGAACGATCATGGAATGCGATACTAAGTTTTCCGGGATCTGGATATCAACTGGAATGCAGGAATGCGATCGGTAGTAGCGTTTTTAGCTCGCATTTTACGCTGCATTTTCGAGTGGCACGTCGCTTGCTTCATTTCTCATGCCGCCGATTCACCGAGACTCAGAAAGAGCAATTGCCCACTGCTCCCGCGCCCAGACGGCGCGGAACCGGCCTAAAAGCGGCATTAATCTTGGCGAAGGACAATTCAAATCCAAGGGAGAGTAAGATGAGCATCACACGCAGACATGTCATCGTTCAGGGTGGCGTCATTGCAGCGGGCCTGCTCGCCAGCGGCCTACCGGGGACAAAAGCCTTCGCGCAGATACCGTCAATCCCTTGGCGGCGCTCACTGCAGGGCTTGGCCTGGAACGACCCGATCATCGAGACCTATCGCGACGCAGTGCGCCTTCTCAACGCCCTTCCCGCCAGCGACAAATTCAACTGGGTCAACCTCTCGAAAATTCACGGCAGCGGTGACGTCGTCAAATACTGCCCGCATGGCAACTGGTATTTCCTGCCGTGGCACAGGGCCTATACGGCTATGTACGAGCGCATCGTTCGGCACGTGACCAAGAACAACGATTTCGCTATGCCGTTCTGGGACTGGACCGACAATCCGTACCTGCCCGAAGTGTTCACAATGCAAAAGACGCCCGACGGCAAGGACAATCCACTTTATGTTTCGTCGCGCACGTGGCCAATCACGCAGCCGATGCCGGACAATATAGTTGGGCCACAGGTTCTCAACACCATCCTAACGGCGAAGCCATACGAGGTCTTCGGCACCACCCGCCCCGAGGGACAGAACTCACTCGATCCTTCCTGGGTCACCACCAGCAGCGGCACGCAGGGGACGCTGGAATACACACCGCACAATCAGGTGCACAACAATATCGGTGGCTGGATGCCGGAAATGTCGTCGCCCCGCGATCCGATCTTCTTCATGCATCATTGCAACATCGACCGCATCTGGGCGACGTGGAATTTGCGCAACGCCAACAGCACGGATCGGCTCTGGGCCGACATGCCGTTCACCGACAATTTCTACGATGTCGACGGCAACTTCTGGTCCCCGAAGGTCTCCGACCTTTATGTTCCAGAGGAACTCGGATACAATTATGGTTTCCGAACCTACTTCAAGGTCGCGGCGGCGAGCGCCAAAACGCTGGCCCTGAACGATAAACTCACGTCCGTGATCGCAGCGACGGCGACCGATGCTGCAATCGCCGGCGTGACGACCACCTCCACGGACAACAGCAAGGCGGCAACGGAAAACGTGCCGCTTTCGCTGCCGATCAAGATCCCGGCGGGCGCATTGCAGGAGATCGTCCGCCAACCGCCTCTGCCATCCGGCATGGATACGATGGATTTCGGCGCGGCACAGGAGCAGGCGGCCTCCGCTCCTCGTGTGCTGGCATTCCTGCGCGATGTCGAGATCACCAGTGCCAGCACGACCAGCGTTCGGGTGTTTCTCGGCAAGAACGACCTCAAGGCCGATACGCCCGTCACCGATCCCCATTACGTCGGTTCTTTCGCCGTTCTCGGTCATGACGGCGACCATCATCGCAAACCATCCTTCGTCCTCGATCTGACGGACGCGATCCAGCGGGTGTACGGCGGAAGGGGGCAGACGGATGGCGAGGCCATCGACCTGCAGCTCATTCCTGTCGGATCGGGAGCGGGCAAACCCGGCGCCGTAGAGCCCGCAAAGCTAGAAATAGCCATAGTGTCCGCCTAACATCCGGACTGGGTGGGTTGTGGAGACATCGATGCGCTATCATCGCTGGGTGCTTATCGCTATTCGTGCGGCGGCATTATCGATGCTGCGCATCGTCAGCCCGGTTCAAGCTAACGAGAGCGACATGCGGGCAACGACCAGTAAGCCCGCGACGATAACCATATCGAGCAGAGCAGTCCACTCATCGGCTGATACCAGTGCGCGGGTTGTCCTTACTGTCACTGGTTATGAACCGTCGACTTCAGGACCAGTGACGACGGTCGTTTCGCTTGACTGCGGCATTAACGTTCGCGAGATTGGTAGGTTTGGCATTTTTCCGAACAAGGCGTTTTCGGTATTGGACGGGGCGAAGCCTCAACGATTTGGGTTTCCCTTGCCCGATGACCCGTCTTGCCGTCAGCCACAGACCGTCATTATCCGGCTGGAGCCTCAAACAGGCGGCGGTTCGGGCGCCAGCATCACTATCAGCGACGCAAGCATCGAATAGATTGGCAGTCGGGGCCGATTTGCCGCTAGCTCTAGAACCCTGTCGGCAATGAAAGTCCGCCGGATAAAATAGAGGGTTTTGATAGGTTGTTGTGACAAAGGTCCAACGCGCAGCGCCTATCGTGGTCAACAGTTTACAGTCTTGCGGCTGCATTCGGCGACTGATGGTCGTCTGCAAGCAGGCAAAGGTTTTTGGCCGACCCGAGACTAGGCTCAAGATTAGGTCGCTCTTAAAGGCATTGAACCAACGACGCGTTCCTAGATCAGTAAAGTGACTCTTCAACCACTTCAGATGCTTGCGCGGAGTCTGTCCGAAAGCTGCATTGACTTCGCACGCGGTCCAAAACCGATTCAGACTGCGCGTTCAATTTAAAACTGAAAATTAGACGTGTGCTGTTAATGGCACTAGATTTGCAAGGACACGGGCGTGCGGCCATAGGTATCGCTTCCATTCGTGATAAGAAGGCGCGGAGGTTAGTCTTGAAACGAAGAGATTTTTCGACTGTTGGGCTCACTGCTCTTCTCGGCGGGATGGTATTCCCGGCTTTTCCCAGCACCGGATTCAGTGAGCAGCGAAAGCCGTCCATCCCCGCACTCCCTAATCAGCGGAAACTTTGGAGTTGGATCAAAAGGCTCAACAGTTTCGGCCCCCGATTGACCGGCAGCCCGGCGCAAGCACGGGCAATCGATTATCTTGCTGGTGAGTTGAGAGGGATGGGCCTTGAGGTGAAGCGCGATCAACTCACGATGCGCCGGTGGATGCCACGAACCACCGCGTTCAAACTGTCAAATGGTGATGTAATTGAGGTAGCGGCGCCGTTCCCGTATTCCGGGCTTACACCTCCCGGCGGTATCTCGGGTAAGATGGTTCTTTTCAACGGTCGGGTTCAGGTGTTTGAGAAAGCCCGCGGCAAAATTGCGGTGGTGACGGTAAAGCGTCGGGATCTGGCGGCATTCCTCGAACTGGTGACCAATCGACGCGGCAGCCTGCCGGAAGGCATAGACTTTCCCAAAGCCGTAACCACGCCGCTTATCACCGGTTTGCTTGGCGTACCGATCGACAAGGCGCGTGAAGCAGGGGTTTTAGCCGTCGTTTGCATTTTCGAAGGCGTCTCGGAAGTGCAGTTGAAGGGGCAGGTGCTGCCATTCACCACACCGTATTGGGGCTTACCTGCAATATGGGTGGCGCAATCTGAAGGAGAGCGGATCAAAGCCGCGATCAAGCACGGTTTGAGCGGTCGCCTGACCTTGGATGGCACGTTGGAAGACGTTGCGACCGATACGATTTATGCGGTTTTGCCGGGCTGCAACCTGCTTGAGACAATCATCATCAACACCCACACCGATGGACCTAATGCGTGCGAAGAGAACGGCGGTGCTGGGGTACTCGCTCTGGCGCATTATTTCTCCTCGCTACCGAAATCTGCCCGCAACCGAAGCCTCGTCTTCGTACTCGTCACGGGTCATTTCCAGCTTCCCCAGTTCGGCCGCCACGGGAATCAGGCGACGGCGACCTGGCTCGAAATGCATCCAGAATTGTGGGACGGCAAACCCGGCCATGCTAAAGCCGTTGCAGGAGCTACGATTGAGCATCTTGGATGTACCGAGTGGCGAGATGACTTTGCAAAAGGGCACCCCGCGCCCACCGGGAAGCCGGAACTCGATTTGATCTATACCAGTAATAAGTCGATGAGTGACGTGTACATCGCTGCCGCACGCGGGCGCAAAAAGGTACGCGCGCTGATAGTCGCCCCAGCGGCGGCGCAGGTGATGTTGGGCGAAGGACAGCCATTATACGCATCAGGAATTCCGACGATATCAAGCTGTCCGATACCGGACTATCTTTGCCAGGTCTTGCCGGGCGGAGGCTTGGACCGGCTCGACCCTGATTACGCCTTTCAGCAAGTCGAAACCTTTGCCCGCACGGTCGACTTGCTCGACAGGATGCCGCGTGGTGAGATCGGAATCGTTCCGTTTAACCTGTCCACTGTTATCGGTGATCTGCTGTAAACCTGGCCAACACTAACGCCAGCGAAAATGGCGGTGTCACGCGGTCGGCACTTTAACGGGCGCCGAGGATCATCTGGCAGTTCACGATAGTGCCGGGTCATAGCCGTCCCATCTGGGCACGCTTCGTCATGCATCAGACGACCGGCCTGCGTTTCCACATCGCGGCCTTCGAGGCTCTCGGCGGCGCTCCGCGGGAGTGCTTTGCGACCGGATGAAGACTGCCGTCATCGGTGAGCGTCAGACAGAAGGCATCGTCTATAACCGTGCCACCACCAGCCTTAGCCCCAACCAAAGCCACGCGGACGGCCGCTGAAACATCCTAGTTGGTGGGATCCCACACCGCAGGCGAATCCATCACCTCCTGTCCTCCGATAGTCTCCAACGAGCTGATCCAGGCTGAATGAAGACTTTGTGTGGCATTCCCTGGCGACGAGCTTGCTGCCCCCTCTCCCGGCGTAGCTGGCTGACCCAGTGCTTGGCATAGACATTGCAGGGGATGAATGCGGCGGTAACTCGTTGGGGTCGGAAGTCGTCAAACTGCTTTCCTAGGCGTCGGCATTGCCTACCGAGCACCTCGCCAGACGGAAGCACGATCGATCTGGCACGTATGTATGCGTACGGGATCATAACCATAGAGGAGTTGAAACGATGGCGGATATTCTTACATCTCTAAACCCGCTCCGGTGGATTGAAGCGCCATCCACGGAACTGGACAGCCAAGTGACCCAAAGTCTATTCCCGATGTTCCAACGCTTGGCGGAAGCGGGCGCTGAAACCGCTAAAATTCTGCAGGTTGCCTTATTGCGCCGCGTGCAAGTCATGTGCGACAGCCACTCTACCCGCCAGGGAAAGCTCTTTACTGAGGCCGAACGTCTTGCCGAGAGTCTACGCGAGGTGCACGGCAATGGGAATTTGGGCCACGCTTGGGCGGAATACCTGCGCGACGCTAGTGAGCGCGCCATATTGTGCATGGATCTTCTCCGACAGCGCGGCGACATCTTCCTCGAACATGAAGCGGCAGGCTGTCCGCCGGTTTTCTTCTGCGACTACGAGACAGTTATGGATGGAAACGATCTGCCCTTGAAATCCAATTACGTGTTACTTCGAATGATCCCGCCCCAAGGTGTTAACGTCGATGACACGAAGCGCCCCTTCATAATCATTTGCCCGCGCGCCGGACATAGTCCCGGCGTCGGTGGCCACAAAGAAGACAGCCAGGTCGGCGTGGCGTTCCGGGAAGGTCACCCGGTTTATTTGGTGTCCTTCCGCCGAGAGCCAGAGGGGGGGCAGTATCTCTCTAATGTCACGTATGCGGAAGCGGCCTTTGTTCGTGAGGTCATGCGCCTGCATCCGCTTGCCCGCCTTCCAGTCGTAGTCGGCAACTGCCAAGCTGGCTGGGCTACCCTTCTGATGGTTGCGACAAATCTCGACTTAGCTGGCCCGATCATCCTCAACGGATCGCCGGTGACACCTACCTCGGGAAATATCGGTGAAAATACCCTCCGCTACATGGCGGGCCTCTTCGGGGGAGCTTGGATAACCATGTTTTTGTCAGATCTGGGCGGAGGCATCTTCGACGGCGCCCATCTCGTACAGAATTTCGAAACGCTCAATCCCGAGCGCCAGTTATTCATGAAGTATGTCGAACTGTTCCGAGATGTGGATGCGGCGAGCGAAGCCTTCCTTAAGGCTGAGAAGTGGTGGGGCGGCTTCTGCCTGATGCGGGGAGACGAGATCCGCTGGATAGTTGAGCACCTCTTTGTTGGTAATCGACTGGCGCACAACAAGGCGTATGGGGAGCCGGACCGGCGGCATTTCGACCTTAAGAAGATCAGGGCGCCTATTATCATATTTGCCAGTCATGGCGACAATGTCACGCCGCCGCAGCAGGCGCTGAATTGGATCCCCGAAATCTATGACAACGAGGAGGAAATCCGCCTTCTCGGCCAGCACATTATTTATATGGTACACAACGACGTCGGTCACCTCGGTACATTCGTTTCCTCGAGAGTAATCAACAAAGAATACAATGAGGTTGCAAGCACGCTCGAGGCAATTGAGGCGTTGTTGCCTGGCCTTTACGAGATGCGCATCACGGACATTCAAGAAGATGCTGGACACAAGAGCTATAGTGTTGAACTGATCGAGCGCACCTTCGAGAATATCCGTGAGTTTAACGACGGCCATGACGATGGAGGTCCCTTCGCTGCCGTCGCCCGCGTCTCTGAACTGCAAGCGCAGATCTATCACACAGTTGCCCGCCCCTTTGTGCAGGCCGCGGTCACAGACATCTCAGCAGACGCCAGCCGAATGTTCCATCCAAAGCGGCTGGAGCGATCGCTGCTGTCTTCTCAGAATCCGATCATGGTTGGCTATAAGTCAATTTCAGAGCAGGTACGGAACTCCCGGGTGAACGCAGCAGCGGAAAATCCTTTCCTGGCTGCGGAAGCGCTCTATTTCAAGGCTGTCGAACAGGCGATCGTGGTCATGCGCGACTGGCGCGACATGGGTTATGAGCTCGCGTTTCACATGATCTGGAACAACCCTTGGCAGCGATATTTTGACAATCCCCACGAAGCATACCGCAAAGGGACGACACTTGACGATATGAGATGGCAGCCGGACATCGCCAATGCGCTCAGGAGGATCGCGATCGCCGGACTCGCCGATGCCATCATCCGTATGGTGGTACTCCTGGTGAGCGATCGTGGCGGGATCCGACGCGACCGCCTGGCGCGCTGGTCACGGGTGCTGACCGAGGACGAGCCCTTCCGCTCACTAAGCGCTGATCATTTGGCCGAAATCACTCGCGTGCAGACGGCTATCGTCACCTTTGAGCCGGAGCAAGCAATCGAGACGCTGCCGCTGTTGCTAACGGAACCGAGGCAACGGCAACTCGCTTATGCAGCCGCTTGCTATATCCCGGGCTCCAGGGCGGAGATGTCATCGAGTACTGTTGCCATGCTACAGCGCTTCGCGGACGTGCTTGGCCAGCCATCGATCGTCGATGTGATTGAGGATCCGCTGGCAGTGACATAGTTTGTTCGTAGAGTAGCGTCTCGATCTCACCGAATCACATAATTATTGGTTTTCGCTCGTTGGTCACGGAGGCGCTTGAAACAATTCCATCGCAAATCCAGCCAGGACCGCAGATCGGAAAATTGCCATTGGACATCCGTCCTTTACAACGCAACGATGCCGTAATCCGGTTCAGTGATCGGGCCGGCAGAGGGCGGATTGAAACTGTGGAGGAAGGCTCTCGTCATAGGGCTGGCGCTCGCTGCAAATCATCGTGATCGAACGCACTGGCCATACGGTTGATCTCGGCTGACCGCGCACCGACCGCCTTGGCGGTCTCGCGCCACCTTGCGGTGTCGCGACTTCCTTAATGATCGCGCGAGCCTCGGCGAGCGTTAGGGCGTAGAGCCCTGCAGCTTCTTCCAGCAGGTCAAGGGAGCAGGTGCCTTCATCAAGATCAATGTTTGTCGTCAGCGCGCGCGCCTTGACATCCGTAGGCACTGGATTGAGGTCATAGGCAGGGGACAACGACCAGCTGGCTTTATTGAGCCACAGAAAGCCGTGATGTTTCTCCCCAGCTCAGAGCTAGAGCGGGCTGCAGCGAGAAGCGGCCGGAGTCCTCGAGCCAAGCACGATCATACTCAAACACGATTGTTTCGGCACCACGGGCGCGATTGCTCCGGGCCAGATGGGACGTGTGCGGCCGTGAAGGTCGAGATGAACTTCGAAATCAGCCATCGCGTGACGATCCCGGTGATCGCCTTGGGTGAGCGTGCTTGGGCAACTCTGCATTGGCCAGAGACTGGCCGACGCTGTCGTTACCGATGTCGGCGACTTGGCTCAGCCCATCTAGCAGGCCGAGTGCCTGGAGGACGCCTGCATAGATGCCGATGCTGACATTGGTGTCGCCGGCCTCGATCTTTTGAAGCGTTGAGCGTGAGGTGAAGGCACGTTCGGCTACTACCGCCATAGGCAGGCGGCGACGTCGACGTGCGTCGTGGATGTCTGCGCCCAGTTTGCGCAGCGCGCGCCGCACAGCGGCCGGAGGGTTGTGAGGTGTCGGAATTTGTCACCTTCGCACTACAGATTGCACTAGATATGTAGCACGAAGGTTACAATTTTTCAAGAGAGATGGTCAGAGAGAAAAGTGGTTAGAATGGGAATTGCGGGAGCGATAGCGCAAGTACGAGCCAGGCTGGCAGGCGAAGAAAGATGGCGGATCTTGAGGCGCTCAAGATCGATGCCGCCTCCGGACTGGAGGCGCGATCGGAACCACTATCGTCTGCTGATGCGGCTTTTGCCGATTGCCAAGCTGCACCCGGCCCTTAGTCGAACGGGTGCTCCTGGAAGATGCGGTGGTGTCGGTGACCGTGGACACCTCGTCGATCAGGGTCGCAACCGTGGCTGGTTTTGAGAAATCGGCGGGCGGACATTGTCGGCCATCAGGACACCAATTGAACTAGGCCATTTGGACTAGAATTTCCACTTATGGCGCGCCAACCGATCGGTTCCTCATGGATCGGGAAGCCGACCTCTACACAGCGGGCTCAATCCTCGAGAATAGTTGCTAATGACCGCTCATCAGACAATCTGATTGAAAGTTCCCCGCGAAGCAGCCATATATTTAGCTCAAATTCATTAGTGCTACGTAGGACATTGATCATGGTAGATGTGGAGCTGCAGGTCGCTCGGCAAAATGCCTCTCTTCGAGTGCAAGTCGAAGAAAGGCTCAGACAGGCTATTGCGACGGGCAAGTTCAAGCCGGGGCAAAGGCTCGTCGAGCGCGAGCTTTGCGAAATGATCGGCGTGGGTCGCACGTCCGTCCGTGAAGCGCTTCGGCAGCTTGAGGCAGAGGGATTGATCACAAGCTTCCCCCACAAGGGTCCAGTTGTCAGTATCATAACCTATGAGGAGGCCGCTCAGCTCTACACCGTCCGCGCGCTGCTCGAGGGGTTTGCTGGGCAGCAGTTCGCCGAAAATGGAACGGCGGAAGATATTGCCACTTTGCAAGATGCCGTTAGAGAATTCGAAGCGTCGGCGGAGAGCGGCGTGGGACACAGGCTCATCGCTGCCAAAAACGCCTTCTATGACTGCTTGATGGATGGCAGCAAAAACGTCTTCGTCAGGCAAATGCTAACATCGCTGCACAACCGGATCAATCTTCTGCGCATGACTTCGATGACACAACCGGGGCGCCTCAAACATAGCATTGCAGAAATCAAAGAGATTGCCGAAGCGATCCAAAATCGCAACGGACCCAGGGCTGCGGCCGCTTGTAAGCACCACATTGATATGGCTGCGAAAGTCGCACTCGAGTACCTGCGCAACAACACCTCAGGCTGATGCCATAAGATTTTCCGAAAATTGACAGATTGTCTGATGCTGGAGGTGGCCGGGTGTAATTAAATCCTTCAGGCACGGTGCTTTTGACAACGCAACAACCTCTCTGGTGTCCATCGGACGATAAGATGGGTGCTGCTTGCACGGTCATTTTAAGTGAGGTGATTGAAGAAGCGACGGCAAAATTGGCGTCGTAGCGAGGGCGCGCCGGCCCAAGCATGAATTTTCCGATTGACAGATTGTCTGATAGGTCGTTAACTACTCCTCACTAACGGAGGTAGCTGATTGTGCTTGCCTCACATTCGGGAGCGGGACGTTGTCACCACGAAAAAATCTGCGCGTCGCCTTTATTGGTCTCGGCGCAATGGGCGGGCCGATGGCACAACATCTGTTGTCGGCTCAATTCGAAGTCACTGGCTTTGATCTATCGGCCGAGGCTAGGGAAAGGTTCGCGGCCGTCGGCGGCGTTCCGGCAGAGACGGTAGCGGAAGCATTCAATGGCGCCGATGTTGCGGTTACCATGCTTCCCAACGGCAAGATTGTTCAAGACGCGCTCTTCAAGGATGGGGCCTGGCAATCCCTGAGTGCTGACGCGCTTGTCATCGACATGAGCTCATCGGCGCCCAATGATACTCGTGAGCTCGCAGAGCGCTTGCATCAGAAGGGCTTGCGGCTGGTCGATGCTCCCGTGTCAGGCGGAGTGAAGCGAGCCGTCGAAGGCTCTCTTACTATCATGGCAGGCGGTGCTTCTGACGATATCGATCAAGCTGATCCCATCCTGTGCGCCATGGGCGGCCAGATTTTTAGGACAGGCCCGATCGGCTCAGGGCACGCCATGAAAGCCATCAACAATTTCGTATCGGGAGCCGGGGTTCTGGCAGCTATCGAAGGCGTTCTTCTTGGCCGAACGTTTGGTCTCGATCCTAGAACGATCGTCGATATTCTCAACTCGTCGTCTGGCAAGAACAACGCAACAGAAGTGAAGATGAAGCAGTTCATCCTCTCGGAGACTTTTGGCTCTGGTTTTGCTTTGGGGCTTATGGCGAAAGACATTAGGATTGCAGCGGACTTGTCGAAGGCGCTCAATCTCCAGCTGCCGACATTAGCCGGTACCGCTGATGCCTGGGATGCTGCTCGGCATGCTTTAGGCCCCGATGTCGACCACACGAAAATTGCGCAGTTCGTGAAAGATCAGGCCTGACCGCGAAAAACTACGCCAAACTGACAGTTGAAAATTGTCTGATAATCTGTCAAATATGATGAAGGGAGCGAAACCCAATGGCCACTTTGGACAGGAAAGATAAGGGGTCTAAGGCCGGCGAGCGAACAGCTCCATCGGAGCAGTTCAAGCGCGGACTTGCTACTCGTCGGCAGGTGATGGGGGACGCTTACGTTGATGCGGCCCTCGGAAAGGCGACCGACTTCACCTGGCCGATGCAGGAACTCGTCACCGAGTATTGTTGGGACAATATCTGGAACCGACCTGGCCTCGACCGTCGCGCTCGATCGATCCTCAACCTTGGAATGATAGCGGTTTTAAACCGACCGCACGAGCTCAGAGGCCACATCCGCGGCGCCATCAACAACGGTGTTACGAAACAGGAGATCCAGGAGATCTTCCTTCAGGTGGCTATCTACGTTGGTGTGCCAGCAGGCATCGACAGTTTCAGGCATGCCCAGGAAGTATTCACCGAAATGGGCATTTGAGAATGTGCTGTCCCGTGAGGGGGCATGTACAACATGCGCGGAGTTCTCAGCGCTTATCAACAAGGGAGGAGCCTAAAATGGCGATAGATCTCAAGAAATTCATAGAATTCGTGCGGGAGGATTTCGAGTTCAAGCGCGAAACTCGTTATCTTAACGGTATATTAAAATGCGATTTCCCTACCCGCAGTGTAGCGCTTCATTTCGAGGACGGTACGTTGCTAAAGGTGGAAGAGGCCGAATACGACGACGACAAGTGCACTATCGTCATACGCGGGACCGGTTCACAGTGGGAGGCGCTGCTTCAGCACAAACCCTTGCCGTTTTATCAGTGCTTGCAGTCATCAAACATCAAGCATGGCCTCTACCTTAGCAGTAACAACGAAACCTTCGCGTATCTGCCTGCTCTCAACCGCATGACCACCCTGATGCGCAATGCCCGTTCTGAAGGAGCAGCAGCATGACCAAGTTTGACCCCATTATCGGCCGTTATCTCTATCTCACCATAGAAGGTATCGAGTACCGCGTCTATTACGAAGAAGCGGGCCAGGGGATTCCGCTTCTCGTCGGTCATACGGCAGGGTCCGACGGTCGCCAGTACCGTCATATGCTTTGCGATTCCGACGTGACGAAAAATTTTCGCGTCATCGCGTTCGATCTGCCGTATCACGGCAAGTCCCTTCCCCCCTACGGCGTTCGCTGGTGGGAGAAGGAATACAACATGACCAAGAAGTTCATGATGGACTTCCAGCTCGAACTCTCAAAAGCGCTCGACCTAGACCGCCCCGTTTATTTGGGCAGCTCCATGGGCGGCCATCTCGCGATCGACCTGGCATCGAACTATCCGGACAACTTCCGCGCCACGATCTCGGTCGAAGGTGCGTTGCGCTCGGCGGCGGAGTACGTCGACGTCGGTATGGCTGGCATCCGCAGGGAGTTCGACAATCCAAACGTCAATCGCACCTCCATCGGTGCGGCGATGATGCTGAATATCTCACCGTACTCGCCAGAAGCGAATGTCCGTGAAATCCAGTGGGAATACAGCTGCGGTGGACCGGGAATCTTCGCGGGTGATCTTTATTACTACTACTACGACCACGATGTGTCGCCAGAAGAAGCCAGCAAAATCGATACGTCGAAATGTATGCTATACTTCCTCACGGGCGAATACGATCCAAACACGTCCCCGGCCGATACCAAGATTGCTGCAGACCTGGTCAAAGGCTCCAAGTTTTGGACAATGGAAAAGCTCGGACATTTTCCCGTTACTGAGGACTATAGCGAGTTCCGGAAGTATCTGTTGCCGATTCTTGAGGAGATCCAACAGTCATCAGCAGCCCGGTCTAAGGTTGCCTGATCCTTTTCTCGGGAGGAGAACTTCAATGAGGTGCATTCTGAATGTCACACTTGGGGCGCTGATCTCGGTTAGCGCCCTGGCGACAACCGCTTACGCGGATGGTGTCGATCAGCTACCGGCTACAGAAAAGAAGATCTATGAAACTGTAGATCCGCAGATTCCATTGGGGGCGAGCGCCTACAAAGACTTCAAGCCCAAAAAGGGTCCTCCGTGGAAGATCGGCTATGCAAGCAGCTACGCTGGCAACACCTGGCGAGCCGCAGCTCTCGATGCGGTCATGAGCGATCTTTTACCGCGATCAAAGGCTGCGGGCCTGGTGTCTGATGTCGTGGTCACCCAGTCGGATCTTAAAGACGCCGTTCAGATCCAGCAGATGCGTCAGATGGTGGACGAAGGCGTCGATGCAATCATCATCTGCTGCTCGAACGTCACGGCTCTTAATCAGACGATCGAATATGCCTACAAAGCCGGTGTGCCGGTGTTCTCATTTTCGGGCTACGTGACGTCGCCATACGCCATCAATGGCGCGGCCAATCACGCGCAGGGCGGTGCCGAGATGGCGACGTGGCTGGCGGAAAAAATAGGAAAGAAGGGCAATATCCTTCTCGTTTCTGGTATTCCCGGTTTCGCTTCTTCGGACAGCTTTGACAAAGCGGCTAAGGAAGCACTTGCTAAGTACCCCGACATAAAGATCGTCGGTGAAGTTGCAGGGAAGTGGACCGACCAGGTGGCCCAGGTCGAAGTTCAGAAGTTTCTTGCGACGAACCCGACGAAGATTGATGGGATCCTCACGCAGGGGGCCCAAGAGAACGGCGTTCTCAACGCAATGCTGCAGTCAGGTCGAGACATGATCCCGATTACTCTCGGGGGGGAAGCTTCCGCCGCGTGCTACTGGCGCAAGAACCCCGAGTTTGTGGACAGGAGTTTCCATATTTGGCCGCCGCGTCGCGAGATGCAACAGATGTGGGAGATCATGCTCCGCACATTGGAGGGACAAGGCCCTAAGGTTCAGTCCTTCCTTCGACCCGTCTTGCCTTACACCATCGATGAAGTCCGCGCGGCAATACCAGAAGATTGCGACTTGAACTCGACAGACTTCGTGGAGCCCAAGGCGGACGGGTGGTTTCCTGCTGCGATTGCTGCAGACTACTTCGAACGCCCGGCTGATCCCTGGAAGCCTGTGTCGAAGTGAAACTGTTCTGCCCGGTGGGTCTTGCCACCGGACAGAAGTTTCTCTTGTGGGAGGACCGCCTCGCGCGGCCGTTGGGATTAGAGGATCTCCGATGCAAAACCAAACTACGATCAAGTTGATCAATGTTGCCAAGTCTTTCGGCGAGACTAAGGCCTTAAAGAAGTGTGATTTTGAAGCCCGGGCCGGAGAAGTGCACGCCATCGTCGGAGAGAATGGAAGTGGCAAAAGCACGATGGCGAAGATCATGTCTGGAGTGTTGCACCCAGATTCCGGGAGCGTTTCGGTCCTTGGAGAAGAGATTTCGACTCCGACTGACGCCAAGCGCATCGGGCTGACAACGATCTTCCAGGAAGTGCTGGTGGCCGACGAGGCCAGTGTATTGGAAAATCTGTATGTCGGGCGCGACGGCATCTTCCGCTCGCAGGGCGGCAGTGGTCGGCGTACCGAGGCTGAGGAGATCCTGAAACGCCTCGTCGGCAAGCCCGTGGATCTCGATCAGAACGTTGGGGCATTGCCTCTGAGCGTCAAGCAATGGATAGTTATTGCGCGAGCGGTCTTGCGCAGGCCGAAGGTCCTCATCCTCGATGAATCGTCTGCGGCATTAGACCTCGATTCCACGATCCGCCTCCACGAGGAAATTGATCGTCTCCGTAGGGAAGGTGCGACCGTGCTGATCGTAACGCATCGGATCGCTGAACTTGTCCGCATCGCCGATCGAGCCACGATCCTTCGCGACGGCGTCACCATTGGTACGCTCGAGAAGCATGAAATAACTGAAGAGAACCTGCTTTCAATGATGACGCCCGCGGACCGAAACGCAAGCGACGCGAAGGCGTACGAATCAAAGCAAGTAGGCGCCGCCGCGCCGGCCGTGGTAGCGGTAAGAGACCTCGTTACTCACAGCGCGGCAGCGCCCTTCGATTTCGATCTACCGAAAGGAGCGATCATCGGTGTTGCAGGACTCGACGGGCAGGGGCAGGACGCTTTCGTACGCGCCGTTGCGGGTATCATCCAGCCTTTTGGTGGTAATGTCCAAGTCTGGTCATCCAGCACCGAGAGAATGAAAAAGGTCGCATCGCTCGAAGACGCTACCAAAGCAGGAATCTCGTATATTTCCGGCGACCGCAAGCGTGAAGGTATCTTCCCTCAGCAGAGCATCTTCGAAAATCTTGCCATCGGCGTCTATCGCAAGAACCTCGGTCCTCTTGGTATAATCAATAAGGCCGGCCTCAAACCCATGTTCAAACGCGAGGTGGATCGGCTCCGGATTAAGATTGGAAGTCCGGCGAACAAGATCACCTCACTGTCGGGCGGAAATCAGCAAAAAGTTTTGATCGGCCGTGCCTTTGCAAACGAACCGTCCGTCATCGTCCTTAACGATCCCGCTCGCGGTGTCGACCTCGGAACGAAGCGCGATCTCTACCGCGAACTGCGCCTGTTCACGGAGAAGGGTGGCAGCGTGATTTATCTATCAAGCGAAATCGAAGAGTTCATCGGCTTTGCGGACCGCGTCGACGTCTTCTTTGCTGGAAGGCTTTTCCGGTCGCTAGCAGGCGAGGACATAGCGGAAGAGCCAATCTTGGCCGCAATGTTTGGAAAATCGCCAAACGCCTCCATCGAGTTCGATCTGGAAAGGACTGCATGATGTCTGGAATCGCATTCCGTCAAATCACCCAGGACCGTTCCCTCTTCGTGCCGGCCGGCCTATTCATTGTCCTTTTGGTCGCCGTTGCCCTACGCGGACACGGGCTATTCACGAACAACGGCCTCGCAGGTGCAATCCTTGTCGCCACGCCCTTGATTCTAACGGCGCTTGCCCTCACCCCCATTGTCATGGCGGGTCGTGGAGCAGTGGACCTTTCAGTTGGCCCCTTGATGGGGTTCATCAACGTTACCCTTATTACCTGGCTTGTGGGTAACGGAATTACCAACCCTATCGCAGTGATAGTATGGGCAGTCGGCCTGGGAGCGGCATTCCAGCTACTCCAGGCGCTGGTTATCATTTATGTGCGTGTCGCTCCGATAATCGTTACGCTGTCGGGTTTTCTTGTCCTCTCCGGGTTGAACCTGATGGTGATGTCCCGACCGGGTGGAGTCGCGCCCGACTGGATGCTTAGCTGGGGGGCGGGGACCGACATCATGTCACCTGTTTTGCTGTTGCTGGTTGCAGCGTATGCATTATGGCTCCTTCTCAGGGGGACTATGTTTTACCGCAACCTTCGCATGACGGGTGCGGATGAGCGCATGGCGTATACGAGCGGCGTTCGAGTGGACGCAGTCCGCATCATCGCCCACGTTGTTGGTGGAGCATTCGCTGGACTTGCCGCCCTCAGCTACACGGCGCTGATCTCCTCTGGTGATCCGACGCAGGGCAGCACCTACACCCTTCAGGCTGTTACGGCCCTGGTTCTCGGAGGTGCGAGCCTCTCCGGTGGTCGTGGTGGAGCACTTGGATCTACGCTTGGCGCGATCAACATGTTCCTCATCTCCTATCTCCTCTCCACCTTCAACTTCGGCACGGTTTCGGGGTTCGTTACCCAGATGGCATTCGGCTTAATCCTCGTCGGATCACTTCTCGTGAACGTCTTTGTCATCAGTCGCCGCGCGGTTGTGTAAGGAGCAAGATAATGGTCGCGACAGTTATGAATTCCGAAATCAAATCGGCTCAGAAGTCTAACCCGCTCAAGGCTCATCGGAGCATCGTCATTGGCTTTATTCTTCTGGCCTCTCTCTTAGCACTCGGTGCATTGCTGGTCCCCGGCTTCGTATCATCCCAAAACGCGCGTTCAATCCTTCTTCTCGCAGCGTTTCTGGGGCTTGCCTCCATTGGCCAGACCCTGTGCGCTCTGGTCGGTGCGCTCGATCTTTCGATACCATATATTATTGGAGGCGCGAACATCCTCCTTCCCAGCCTTATGGTCGCAGGTATTCCCGCTCCCCTCGCGATGCTGGTTGTCATGCTCCTCGGTGCGCTTGTCGGGGCCGCCAATGGCGCCCTGAGCTTCCGTCTCCAAGGGCAAGCGCTGATCATGTCGCTCGGAGTTGGCTTCGCGGCCGTCGGTGCGGTCCAGATCTACACCTCACTCGGCTCGGCGTTTGGTGGTACAGTGTTTGCTCCGGTACCCGAATGGCTGAGGAACATTTCGGCGTTCAACGGAAAGTTTTTCGGCCTGTCGCTGCCTCCGGTCATCGTGATCTGGGCTATCGTCGCCATCGCGCTTGGATGGTTCATGTACAACACCTGGTTTGGCCGCAGCATTTACGCCGTCGGCGGAAGCCGGACGGCGGCCGCCCGCCTCGGAATCTCCGAATTCAAGGTCTGGACCATCATCCATAGCGTCAGCGGTGCCATGTCTGCAATCACGGGCATGCTGCTACTAGGGTTTTCCGGTGGTGGCTTCGTCGGCGTGGGCGACCCTTATCTTTTCACCACCGTAGCAGCGGTGGTGATTGGAGGGACGTCGCTTCTTGGTGGGGCGGGCGGCTATGGCGCGACAGTGCTCGGTGTTCTTGTCCTGACTGTACTGACCTCGCTTCTAGTTGGCCTCGGACTGAACTTTCCGGCGCAGCAGGCTGTCGTCGGTCTGCTCATCGTTCCGATGGTCGCGATATACGCACGGTCACCACACATTCGAAATCAGATATGATCAATGCATAGAAAGGAAGATCCATGGCAATCTCCAGCACCCTGCTAGGCCGTTTAAAGGACCAGACTCTCGTTCGCGAGCAGATGCTGGTTGGAGGAAAGTGGTCGAGCGAAGGGGTAAACGGCACACGCATCAACGTGCTAAACCCCTCCACGATGGACGTCCTTGCCTCTTTGCCTAGCGCTGGCCTTGCTGAAGTGCGAGCCTCTATCGATGCTGCAAAGGCTGCACAGAAGAAGTGGGCTAAGGTTTCGGCGAAGGAACGCTCGCTGATCATGCGGAAGTTCTACGAAGAGGTGGTAGCTAACGCTGAAGACCTGGCCGTAATTCTGACATCGGAAATGGGCAAGCCACTGGCGGAAGCGCGTGGCGAGATTGCTTACGGCGCTTCCTACATCGAATGGTTCGGTGAGGAAGCCAAGCGTGTCTATGGTGACACCATTCCAGGTCACCAGGCCGACAAGCGACTGCTTGTCATCAAGCAGCCGGTTGGCGTTGTGGCCGCCATCGCTCCTTGGAACTTTCCGTCGGCGATGGTGTGCCGCAAGATCGCGCCGGCGCTCGCGTCCGGCTGCGCGATCGTATTCAAGCCTGCTGCCGAGACTCCGTTATCGGCGCTTGCATTGGCGATCCTCGCGGAGCGTGCCGGAATACCCGATGGCTTGTTCAGCGTCCTCCCGACGGATAATGCAAGAATGTTTGGCGAGGAGGTCTGCTCCAACCCGGTCGTCAAGAAACTGACCTTCACCGGTTCGACCGAAGTTGGCCGTATCTTGATGGCGCAAGGCGCCCAGAAGATCATGAAGCTGAGCCTGGAACTTGGCGGCAATGCGCCGTTTATCGTTTTCGACGATGCAGATCTCGACCAGGCGGTCGAGGGGGCTATGCTTTCTAAGTTTCGTAACGCGGGTCAAACCTGCGTGTGCGCGAACCGTATTTACGTACAGAGCGGGATCCATGACAGGTTCGTCGAGAAGCTGGCAATGCGCGTGAGTGCCTTGCAGGTTCTTGACGGGTTTGAGAGCGGGGCGACGATCGGCCCGTTGATCAACGATGAAGCGGTAGCAAAGCTCTATGGTCATATCGATGACGCTGTGACCAAGGGTGCGACTGTCGTGGTTGGTGGTGACCGCGATGCTCGCGGAGGCACGTTCGTCCAACCAACGCTTCTCTCGGGTGCCACAAAGGATATGAAGGTTGCGCGTGAGGAAACCTTCGCGCCTCTGGCTCCGGTGTTCAAGTTCGATACTGTCGAGGAAGTCATCGAACTCGCGAACGATACGGAATTCGGCTTGGCAGCCTACTTTTTCGCCAACGACCTCAGGAACGTTTGGAAGGTCACAGAGGCGCTGGAATACGGCATGGTTGGCGTGAACACGGGTCTGATTTCCACCGAATTAGCGCCATTCGGCGGCGTCAAGCAATCCGGCTTCGGCCGAGAGGGCTCAAAGTACGGAATGGATGACTTCTTATCCATGAAATACGTCTGCATGGGCGGGATCGGCGCATAGCGATCGCCCAAGGGTCGCTCGCCGACTGAACTTAAAGGGGGAGAGGTCTGTTGAATAGAGGCAGGACAGCAACATCCTCTCCGCCGGTTGCGAGGTCTCAAAAGGCTGGACTTTTCTAGAGGTTTCGCGGGAGCTGTCCTACGGATCTTCCCTTCCGACCCCTTCTGGGGCCGGCCTTGCAGACGAGATTTCTGCCTGTCTTTTCGATTGTCGATCCTTCCGCCAATGCCCTACAAGGTAAGTCTTTCCCAGATAGCTTGTAGCCTTCGAAGAGGTAACACGACATGAACGAGCTGTTGCACCGTGGCGTTGTCGTTTCAACGTATCGGAGTCCTGAGCAGGAGCATGATCACCACCCGATCGATGCACGCGTTCGTCCTGAAATCGATCAGGCCGACGATGCTGCACGTGCCAGCGTGGAGGGTCAAGCGAAAGCCATTCGCGTCAACCAGCGACGCGTCAAGGTGTAGTTGTCGGCGGCCGCACCCTCAGTGTCGGTTTGACGTAGCCGCCGATCTTCGCCGGCGCCAGGCCTTTATGGTAGATCCGGATGCGTCCGGGTCATCCAGACGTAAAACGCGTAATGCAGGAAGAGATTCGATAGGATCGGGCTGACCACGCCCCCTTGCGGGGTACCACGCATCCGCTCAATGACTTCTCCGTTCTTTTCCATAGGCGCGGTCAACCATCTTTCGATGTAGAGCAGAGCCCAGTTGCATTTAACGGTAACCGGTGTCACACCCGCACCTTGACGCCGCAGCCTATTTTTTGTGGCGAGCGGGTTCAGACTGAGACGTAATTGCAAAATTGGACTGCGTGAGCTACTTAGCGTCATCCACAAGGACCCGGTGA
>NZ_PSOW01000032.1:0-38222 GCF_003013335.1 Rhizobium sp. H4 | reverse complement strand
AGACAAGGCGGCGAAGCGCCGCAAGAAGCACCTCAGCGTCGCAACGAGCGGCGACGAGCCTGGCGATGAGCCGAAGGCCCTTTCCGAATGCGACGTCAAATCGAACATCAAGTCCATTCCGGGCGTGGCATGTGCCCAATAGGACCACGCTTTCGAAGGAAAAAAACGTGTCAAATATTGTATGTGAACGTGACACGGACTGCAGGCGAAAGTCTTTGCGCGCACCGTCGTCGATTTTCGTTCCGAACACAAATAGCGGGGCGCAGTTGCCTTGGTATACTATCTACCCAACAATACAGGAGTTTTCTCCAGAAATCGGCGCCCACACTTATGAGCAATGGCTGAGAAGCCAGGGAACTGATGACGCTGTCTCGCTCTATCTCCACATTCCATTCTGCCGCTCGATGTGCTGGTATTGTGGTTTTCCGACTAGCATCACTCGTCGGGACACTTTGATAACCGATTATCTAGCAATGCTGCGCGAGGAAATCCGCCTGGTCGCCGAGCAAGTGCCGCAGGCACTCTCCGTGGGTGACGTGCACTTTGGCGGCGGATCCCCGACCATTATGCCATCGGCAGACTTCCTGTCGCTAATGGAACTCCTGCGCGGCCGTTTTGCGCTTGAGCGAGGTGCAACCATTGCCGTTGAGGTCGACCCGCGCACGTTCACCACCGATATGGCCGAAGCCCTAGAAAGAACCGGTGTGAATCGCGCAAGCGTCGGTGTGCAGAGCTTCGATCCCGTCGTACAAAAAGCGATCAACCGGATTCAGAGCGAGGCGCAAGTGATGACCGCCGTCGAAAACCTCCGCCTGTATGGGGTCAGGCGTATCAATTTCGACTTGATGTTCGGTTTGCCGAACCAAACCGTCCAGTCCTGTCTCGAGAGCGCTATGTTAGCTATTGCGATGCGTCCCGACCGCCTCGCGGTTTTCGGTTATTCCCACGTTCCATCTTTTCGAAAAAATCAGCGCTTGATTGACACAGCAGCACTGCCCGATATAGCCGCGCGAGCTGAGCAGGCCTCAGCCATGGCCGATACGTTAGTTGCAGCAGGCTATCTGCAAATTGGTCTCGACCATTTTGCTTTGCCGGATGACGAGCTTGCAATAGCACAGAGAGCTGGTCGTCTGCGCCGAAATTCGCTTGGTTACTCTGCCGAAACCTGCTCAACTGTCATCGGTTTGGGCGCGTCCGCCATTGGTCGTTGCGGCGACGGTTACGTTCAAAACGATCTCACGCAAAGCTGTTATAACCGGCACATAGCATCCGGCCGCTTGGCGATCTCAAGGGGCTACCGTTTAGCTACCGAGGATCGCGTAAGAGCTGCAATCATCGAACAGCTCATGTGCTACTTGGAGGCGGACATATCAGCAATCTGTACGGCTCAGGGATTTGATCAGACCCATCTAGTGAGTTCAGCTAAGCAGCTAGAGATTCTGGCTGAGGATGGGATCGTTGAGTTTGACAACGGTTTAGTCAGTGTGCGGCACGAACGTCGCTCTGCCCTTCGCCATGTCGCTGCCGCGTTCGATGCTTATCTTGGCCGCCAGCCGATCTAGACTGGCAAACGGAGGACCTTGGAGTGATCACTTAATCGAGCTCGAGTTCGTCGAGATGTTAGGCAGGAGGCAAGCCCCCAATTGCTCGATTTTAAATCGATCGCTGAATTCGCAGTCCATGGCATGTGTCGGTCTCGATCGCGTCACAGTTCAGCTCTCGCCACTGGCAAAGTGATCTGCCACTGAATTTTCATCCAGCGGCGATTAGAGCCTCAGCGGTTTTGAATACGCCAAGTGGCGCGGTGTGAGCAACCGGCGGAAACGCGAAGCCTTCATCTTGCGCAGCGTTGGAGCCGGTTGCGGCGATGGTCCCGGCATAATCTGCCGGGGTCTGATATCCGAGCGATGAGTGCGGCCGGAAATTATTGTAATCGTCCGCCCATTCGGCAATGGCGCTTCGGGCATGATCGAGGCCAAAGAACAGGCTTTCGTTGAGCAGTTCGTCGCGCATGCGCCCGTTGAAACTCTCGACATAGCCGTTCTGCATCGGCTTTCCCGGCACGATGTAGTGCCACTCGACCTTGTGATCCTTCGACCAGGCGAGGATGGCATTCGAGGTGAGTTCGGTGCCGTTGTCGGAGACGATCATTCCGGGCTTGCCACGTCGTTCGATCAGCGTCGTCAGCTCCCGTGCGACGCGACGACCGGAGATCGAGGTGTCCGGGATTGCTGCCAGACATTCGCGCGTCACGTCATCGACGACATTGAGGATGCGGAAGCGTCTGCCGCAAGCAAACTGGTCATGGACGAAGTCCAGCGACCAGCGGGCATTGGCCTTCGCTTCGACCAGAATCGGCGCACGCGTGCCGACAGCACGGCGTCTGGCTTTACGCTTGCGGACAAAGAGACCCTCCTCGCGATAAAGACGATAGATGCGGTTTACCCCGGACAGCTCTCCCTCCCGCCGAAGCAGCACGAACAGCCGCCGGTAGCCGAAACGCCGACGCTCGTTGGCAAGGTAACGCAGCTTTGCTCGCAACTCCGTCTCCGGCGGTCGGTTCGCCTGGTAGCGGATCGTCTTGCGGTCGGCGGATATGATCTGGCAGGCCCGCCGCTCCGAAAGACCCATCACGGCCTTCAGATGCGTGACGGCTTCGCGCTTGGCGACAGGCCCTACCATTTTTTTGCAAGAAGCTCGCGGAGCGCGGCCGCATCCAGCATCTGTTCGGCCAGCAGCTTTTTCAGCCTGGCGTTCTCGTCCTCAAGCGCCTTCAGCCGCTTGGCCTCGGACACTTCCATACCACCGTATTTGGCTTTCCAGTTGTAAAACGTCGCTTCCGAAATCCCGTGCTTGCGGCAGAGGTCGGCTGCCTTCGCACCAGCCTCCTGCTCCTTCAGCACCGCAATAATCTGCTCTTCGGTAAATCTCTGCTTCTTCATTCGTCCGTCCTTTAATGGGCCGGACTCTAATCCATTCTGGAGGAAATTCTCAGTGGCAGGTCAAAAGAAATCCGCCGTCAAATATCGTGAAAGGTCTGGCGCAGCACGGCTTCACCGGCTCGGTTGCGCGCGCCAACTTGAAGCAGGCGACACCTTCGTTCAAAACGGACCAGACGCCCGGACAGTTCAGCTTGACGCCACCAATGCGGCTTCGATTGCGCAGGCGGCGGAGACGCGCATCCAGGAAACCTGCGGCAGGCTCGATGTTCACGGTGGCGATCGAGCGCGGTTAAATGCCTAGAACATGGCCTAAACACTCTTGTCGTTGATCTCGACGAAATGGGACCGTGTTCGGACCCCAATTATTTGTCCTTGCCGTACACAGGTGATGCTGCCGTTGGCTCCACTACATGCCCAGGGCGACAGGTTGTTGCACTGCGACAGGTCACCGTTCAAACCGCTCCAGCATTGTTCTCAACTGCGCGTTTTGCAGCCTTAGCTTTCTGGCTAGCTGCCTCCTGAGCACCCTGATGTCTTCGTCGAGGCTCATCTGGTCCGCAGTGTGAACTGCCGGGGCAGCGTTTGCAATCGCGGCTGATGCCTTCTTACGCGGGGCGACCTCGAGAGTTCGCTCGAGCCTCGTAGCATCGTGCCCAGCGGCGATGTCGGTACTAAGCCCGCCGAATGGAGGTGGATCGGCCGCCTCAACGTTTTTGGCATCTTGGCCTTCGACCTGATCGTGGCCACCGATTCCGACTTCCTTAGAAACAACAAACTCGGTGGAAATTGCAGGAGAATGGCCGTGACGGGGAGGCCCCTCGCTTGCCGGTCGAACGGCGCTTATCAGGCTCTTCTCGGCAGGCGTTTCGGTCGGACCGGCAATGGCCAATGTGTCCGGCGTAACCTTCTGGTCCGAGCCGTTTTCTCGCTTTTGTTCGCGACCCGGTGAGATCAGTCGGGCAAGAAGTTTCCAGGGAGACGCCATCTATCCGACCTCGCGTTTTATCCCGCAAGCAGGCAGTGAGTTTGGGGTCCGGCAACAGCATTACCGTTGCCGAATTGTTTGTCTCGATAAGAATGTAGATCCGGTCGCTTATTGACCGGCTGCTTATATCAATCGAGCTTGAGCCGTTTGCGCAGATCTTCATTTTCAGCGCGAAGTTTTCCAGCAAGAAGCTTGCGCAGCCGCTGATTTTCCTCTTCCAACTGCAAAAGGTCTGCCATTTCATCGCTCGCCGTCATCGGGGCAGCCGGCGCTGCCTGCACAGCCTTTGGAGCACGGCGCACAGGTGCGCGTTTGGCGCTCGCCGTGGCTTCGATAGCCTTTGTCTTGCGCCCTCTCCTCTTCACACCACCGTCCCCGGCCAGCGCAGCTGCCGGCTCTGCCGTAGCGTCAGCTAACGCGGTCTCGAGTGCCGCGACTTTTTTGGCGCGCGGTTTGCGCTGTTTCTTCGGCGCATTAGGCGTTTCGACAACGGTCTGTCCATCGACCTTGGTTGTCGTATTAGTCTCGTCGGCCATGCTCATCTCCTGTGTATCTGATGCAGTTGTCGACGGCCCGAGAGGCGCTGTCAACAACTGCTCGGCCTGATCTTGTTCCGGCAAAGACATTTCGCTGTCGGGTTTGCCACTCTGAGAGCTACCTGACAGAAAAGGCAATGCCTCTTCCTCTAGATCGCGCGCGACTGACTTTAGATCCACATTGCCCCAGATCGAGTTCGATCTGGCATCAAGTTTTCGCCTGCCGTTCTTGTACTCGACGGCAAAACTGCGTTGCACTTTTTTCAATATAAGAGGCCTTGGAGAATCCACGGGGTGGCTGATGTTATGCTGGAACAGCACGAATAGCGCCTACCGGACTACCAGTCTATACCCACGGTCTAGCCTGAGGCCAATTTTTTAGCGCCGCATTATTTTTTGGAGTTACCGCGGCCTCTGCCGATTTATCGTCCCGGTCCCTAAAGTGGTGAAGGAGCCGCGCACCAACCCAGGCTTCTCCTTCGTCGGCTGGCGCTTCAAAGACCAGATGCTGCGCACTTACGCCGGGGAAAATGTTGAAGCGCTTGGCCCACGTTTCGCGGCACTCGCAGCGGCGGTGCTGACCAAGACCGAACGCAGTTTCCTTGCAGCTAGCGCCGCCATTAGGCTCATTGATGTGCCGAGACGAACATGCGGCTTGGCTTTGTCGGCTGAAACAAGAGTAGCGAAGGAGTGTTGCTTTTATGACAAGACACGAGGAGTTTGTCGGTCGAATGTCACAGGCGGATCTGCCTTGCACACGGCCGCCATAGAGAGAAGGATGGGGTCGCCGCTCGCTTCACTGCTGAGTCACGCCATCGTTTTCGTGAATGCATTCCATCCAAACAATCGATTTTACTGATCGAAACGGTTGCCATTAGAAGACGCTGAAGAAGCGTTTTGTAAAAGCCGTAATTCGGAGTTCTTAAAATGGGTCCTCGGGTGCCGTGGAGACTGTGCTGGGAAAACGAGATGAGGCAGTCGGTCTGCTGCCTGGTCTCGATCGTTATCTTGCGCTCGACGTGATCGGGTAGAATCTTGGTCGTTGCTTCTCGACGTTTCAGTGGGCTCTCACGGGACGCACTTTTGCCCCGGTCGATGCCGCCTCCTATTCGTCTTCACCGCGCGCTGGTCATCTTTCTACTGCTTCCCCTTCTAGCGTTTGTTGCAGATCGGTTCTCACGCCGTGGGCGCCGTTCGACGTGATTATCAATGGCGGCCCCACCGCGTGGGAGCTGAGTTCGGTACTGGCGCATATGCGAATGACGGAGGCCGGCGGCGGAATTCTGTGTGCTATGCCTCGGAGCCAACGCAGGCGCACTCGCCGCTGCAAGGATACGGTCTGCGACCTTTGCAGCGACCCCCAAACGTCGTTGTGGCTGTCGGGCGGAAAGATGAAGGACTGGGTAATGTGGATACGTTACGCGGCGTTACTGCCGCAAATGCTTCGGTCTGGGGCTCTGTTAGCGCCGATTGTCGGCAATCTCACCGATCCGGTCACGATCTGATTTCGGCTTCGACCCGTGAGCTCTAGCTGCACTGTCAAGCGCCACCCTATGAAACTGCGAAAGCCGGTGGCCAGACCAGAGCGACCTACCTTTCGAAACGAACTGGAGAGCAACATGCTGTGTCTAGGGCTCAGTGGCGGTCTAAGCAGAGTCTACGAAAATTCGTTCGATCTACCGAACACCTTTATGCACGATGGGGCTGCGGTTCTCGTTCGCGACGGGCGAGTGATAGCGGCGGTCGAGGAGGAGCGCCTTAACCGGATCAAGCACTCCAACAAGTTACCAACGCGTTCGATTCAATATTGCCTCGCATCTGCAGGTGTTCACCTGAGCGACATCGACCGCATCGCGTATTATGCGACCGAGGCCTATTGCAACGCTGTGCTCGAGCGCGTGCGCCTCTCTCACCCAAGTACCCCAATACCGGACGCGAGACTGTTGTTGTGCGGATTACTCGGGCAAGAATTTGGTGCCGAAATTGATCCCTCACGTGTGTCGTTCGTGAGCCACCATATGTCGCACGCGGTGAGCTCGTTTTTCATGTCGGGCTTCGAGCGAAGTTTGGTCCTCTCAATTGACGGCGGTGGAGACTTTCTTTCGGGGCTTTTGGCGATTGGTTCCAGCACGGAGATTGAGCCACTCGTGACATTTCCGGAGAATGATTCTCTAGGGCTGCTATACTTGGAAACGATCCGCTACCTAGGTTATGGCGCGTTCGATGAATATAAGATCATGGGTCTGGCACCTTACGGCAATCCCGCTTCGTACCGCGAGATCTTCGAACAATTTTACGAACTCCTAGACGACGGTGGTTATCGGGTCCATCTCGACCGAGTTGGTCCTACGTTGCTCAGTAACATTCAAATACGCCAGAAAGGCATGCCGTTCACGCAGCAGCATAAAGATGTGAGTGCTTCACTGCAGGAAGCACTGGAACGGATCGTGTTCCACGTCCTACGGCATTACACCAAGGTTACGGGCATCGAACGACTGTGTTTGGCCGGAGGAGTGGCTCACAACTGCACTTTGAATGGCAAGCTGCTGTACTCGGGGATGTTTGACGACATCTTCGTGCAACCGGCTGCCCATGACGCTGGCTGCGCACTAGGCGCCGCATTGATGGCGTCTCATGATCTGGGGCATCCGGCACCTCGTGAGCGTTTGCAAAACGTCTATTGGGGACCCGACCTGGAGAGCGAAGGAAGCGTGGAGGAGGAACTTTTTGCTTGGGGCCAGCATCTCGAAATTGAACGGAGTGATGACGTGACAGGCAAAGCAGCCGAATGGATTGCGGATGGCGCCGTGATCGCCTGGGTGCAGGGGCGTTCGGAGTTCGGTCCACGGGCGCTAGGCAACCGGAGTATTCTTGCTGATCCGAGGCCGGCGTCAAACAAGGATCGAATTAATATGATGGTCAAGAAGCGGGAAGGCTACCGCCCATTTGCTCCCTCGGTATTGGAGGAGGACGCCGTGGAATTTTTTGATCTGCCAGGTACCTTGCGCAAATTTCCTTTTATGAATTTCGTAGTGTCTGTGCGCGAACCCAAGCGTGGTTCGCTAGGCGCCATCACGCACGTAGATGGTACGGCTCGTTTGCAGACAGTGTCACGCGAGACAAATCCCGCATATTGGGAGCTAATCAATGCTTTCGGGAAGCGAACCGGCGTTCCGATCTTGCTCAACACGTCGTTTAACAACAACGCCGAGCCGATAGTGGATTCGGTTAGGGATGCCGTAACGACTTTTTTGACGACCGACCTGGATGCACTTGTGATCGGTCCATTTCTCGTCAAGAAGCGAATCTCAACGATGGAGGAGTGGAATAAACTAGCAGTTTCCTTGCCACCTTACGCAAGTCTCCATCAGGCGCGTGCATATTCCACCCTGGATCGGCAAGAGACTGTATGTGAGATCCGCACAGGCGCCTCCAGCCTGCAGGCCGTGCGTATTTCACCGGAGTTGTTTGAACAGCTAATTAGGATTGAGGGAGAAGCCCTGGTTGGCGACATTTTGGATGGAATCGCGCCTGTTTCAGGTAGTCGTGAGACTTTCCTAAATGAACTTCGGCAGATTTGGGAGCAGCGTTGCATATGCTTAAGCCCGGTACGTGGTCGCAAATCACAGTTATCCGTCCCCGCTGAGGCCTCGGTGACTAGTGGGCTTTCAGCATAGCTTGGGGTCGCTTCGTTACGCCAAACAAACTCGCGAATAACAAAGCCCGCGACCGACAATGCGCCGTGCCCACCTAATCGCACGGCGACGCGTCAACAACCATGTCGAAAGAAGGGCCAGATGGCTCGGTATTTCAGTGATATCCTGCCCGAGCTCGTTCAGCAGGGGCACTTCGAAAAGTTAAGGAGACTGTGATGGATCCGGTGTGTGAGTTAAACGTACATCGACAGATCGTTTCGCTTCTCGATAAGCCTAACCCTGTAATCTTTGACATTGGGTGCAATGACGGAAGCGATGCTCAACGCTTTCTGCGCCTTCTTCCGAGCGCCCAGCTCTATTGCTTTGAGCCAGACCCCAGAGCCGCTGCACGCTTCAAGGAGAAAATGGGTTCTGATCGGGATCGGATGAGGCTATCCGAGGTTGCGATCAGCGACCGGAACGGGATGATCGAGTTTCATCCCAGCAATGGCAATGACAGCGCTAAGGAATGGGATCTCTCGGGCTCGATACGCCGTCCCAAGAACCATCTTTCTGAGTACGAGTGGGTTCGGTTTGACCCTCCGATTTCGGTTGAGACTAGGAGGCTGGATGACTGGTGCAGCGAAGCTGGCCTAGAGAACATAGATCTCATCTGGATGGATGTGCAGGGAGCCGAGGCCGACGTTATTGCCGGTGGCAATCAGATCCTGATGAGAACGCGTTACATATATACTGAGTATAGTGATCATGAGCTCTATGAAGGCCAGCTTCCCCTGCGCGCCATTCTTGAGCTCTTACCTTCCTTCCAGATGGTAGTTGAGTATCCCCGAGGAGTGGAGGGTGACGTTTTGCTTAAAAACACAAGCCTATAGCCGGTTCCCTTTTTGAGATTCAAGAACCGCGCCGAGTTTGCCGGAGGCTTCAACTCATGAGAGATTGGAGCCGATATGAGCAAGACAACGAACAAATTCTCGCCTGAAGTCCGTGAGCGTGCCATCCGCATGGTGCTGGATCACGAAGCCGAGCACCCCGCGCGGTGGGCTGCCGTTTCATCTATCGCGGCCAAGATCGGCTGCTCGCCGGCCACGCACGCTGCACGAATGGGTGAAGAAGACCGAGGTCGATAGCGGTAAGCGAGCAGGCCGGCCGAACGATGTCGCCGAGATTATGAAGGCTCTTGAGCGGGAGAGCCGCGAGCTTCGTCAGGCCAACGAGATTCTGCGCAAAGCGTCGGCGTATTTTGCCCAGGCGAAACCTGCCACCGGAAAAGACGCTCGACAGCTTTGATTTTGATGCAGTCCCTATGGTCTCCAAGGCCCAGGTCATGGCCATTGCCGCTGGCGACAGCTGGGTCGCGAAAGGTGCCAATATCCTCATGTTCGGTGCGCCGGGCGGCGGAAAGAGCCATCCCGCCGCGGCCCTCGACCTCGCGCTGATCGAGAACGGTTGCGGGTGCTGTTCACTCGCACGACCGACCTCGTCCAGAAACTGCAGGTCGCACGGCGTGAACTCCAGATCGAATCCGCCGTCGCAAAGCTCGACAAGTTCGATCTGCTTATCCTCGACGACCTGGCCTACGTCACTAGGACCAGGCCGAAACCCGCGTGCTCTTCGAGATATGAGCGGCGCTCCATCATCATCACCGCCAATCAGCCCTTTGGAGAATGGAACCGCGTCTTTCCGGACCCGGCCATGACGCTTGCCGCGGTGGACCGACTTGTTCATCACGCTACGATCATTCGAAATGAACGTCGAAAGCTAATGGCGACGTTCCGCGATGGAAGCCAAACGTGGTCGACCCAGCCGGCTTGCGGCCATTACCTCTATCTCATTGCAAAACGATGACACTGAAACGTCAGGAATCCGGTCTTCTCCATACAAGGCAGCCGATCGAACAAAATGTCGTAGCCTGACGGGAGCGCAGGGGTGTCCCTCCCGCACGCGGCGCCCTTTGCTATCCCGGATGAAGGGGATGGCGGCAACGACATGCGCAAGCCCACTGAGGATAGAAGGACTGGGTGAAAAGGCGCCCCTGAAAACAGTGGGTTTGGCGACACTTGTTGGTTCGGGCAGGCAAGACGTCGTCTACATGCATCAAATGGATGACTCGCATTTAAACAATAGATTTCACCAATTTTCGCGGATGCTCCATAGACGGCCGTCTCCACTCCACCGGGTATGATCCGTTGAAAGGCTCTCAACCAATCCAACAACGCCTGTAGCCCCGAAGCACTGGCGGCGGGAATGGCATCAATCCTACCTGGTATCGCCTGGCCTTAGCCGAAGAAAGGAAACGTCTCATGAAGGTTATTGGTTACTACGTCATCGTTGCAGCGTTGCTCGCATTGACATTGCGGGCCGGGCCGTCACTTGCAGCAGATGATCGTAACCAAGATTGCGGCCCGGCGGCAAGTGACCCCCGCGCAAACCTGAATGGTGCTGACAAAGCCCATTCAGCGGAGCACACTCAAGACTTCAATTGCCAAGATACTCCTGCCGAAGAAGGTGAGTGCTACGAGTGCGTCTTACCCCCCGAAGTACATATTGAAGGCGCCGAAGTGATCGACGTCGCAGACCGAAACCTTATCCGCGGAAAACACTGCTACTCGCCAGAATGAACAGGCACCACTGAATCGTGTCGGTTGAAGGTAGCAGTAAGACCATCAAAGCCACGGCGGCTGGAACATCGATACTTTCTCAATTTTAGGCGACCCTTTGCTTGCTGATCTCTCGTGGTGCCGCACTGCGAGACCAAGCCTTTTCACCTTTTATCTCGCCACCTCGCTATGGATGAAGACATGCGGTTCAAGGGCCTTGATCTGAATCTCCTCGTCGCACTCGACGCCTTGATGACCGAGCGTAATCTCACGGCGGCAGCGCGCAGCATCAACTTGAGCCAACCGGCCATGAGCGCGGCCGTCGGCAGGTTACGCACCTATTTCAATGACGACCTTTTTACCATGGTCGGTCGCGAACTCGTTCCAACCCCGCGTGCGGAGCGGCTCGCGCCTTCGGTCCGCGAGGCTCTGCTTCACATCCAGGTTTCGATCATATCCTGGGATCCGTTTTGCCCTGCTCAATCGGATCGCTGCTTCAGAGTCATTCTTTCCGATTACGCCGCACTCGTTTTTTTTGAAAAGGTCGTGACGCGTGTCGCCCGAGAAGCGCCCGCCGTCAGCTTCGAGTTGCTGCCGATCGCCGATAACTACGATGATTACTTGAGGCGCGGTGACGCCGATTTTCTCATCTTTCCGGAATTGCTCATGTCGCGCGCACATCCTAAGGTGGCGTTATTCGAGGAGACCCTCGTGTGCGTGGGCTGCCGCTCGAACAAGCTACTCTCGGAGCAACTTACACTCGAGAGGTATATGTCGATGGGGCACGTTGTGGTGAAGTTTGGGAACGCTGCTTCCATCGAGGAATGGTGTTTGCTTGGGCACGGGCTTAAGAGACATGTCGAAGTAGTCGTGCAGGGCTTCAGCATGGTTCCGTTCATGCTTTCAGGGACCGAGCGCATAGCGACAATGCCCTTACGCCTGGTCAAGCAGCTCGAAAAGACAATACCCCTGCGGATCGCTGACCTTCCGCTACCTTTGCCCGCGTTCACACAGGCCCTCCAATGGCCCGCGCTTCACAATAGTGATCAGGCAAGCCTCTGGATGCGGGACGTGCTATGCCAGGAAGCATCCCGCATGCCTTCGCCCCATGAGGTAATGAGACGTCTCAGGATTTCCTAGCATTCTTTCGTGGTTTTGTCGTTCGGCGTGATTCATGGCGTCGGAATGAGGAGCCTCTTTGAAACGCCGCCGCTACAGTCTCACGGATGATCGATGATCCTGTCGCCGCTGGCCCAACAGCCGCGCTGACTGACGACCAAGTATGGAGGAACTGGACAGATGCTCTCCTACGCCCGCCGTTCAGCCGACCAATGAAACAACCTCCTCGACAGTTTGTCGACGACGCAAGTCGAAGGTTCACGCAGCTCCAATCGACATTAGCAAGGAGCGGCAAACCAACCCCTAATATGGGACGGGTTCACCACATCCGAGCCGTGGCGCCAGATTGCCCTCCGGTAATACCTCAACGTCTTTATTTTTGCGGCAGAACATTCTCACTGCCCTTTTCCACCTGATCGATCACGAGCAGCTTTACCGGCTCGGTGCCGTTGTTCGCCCCTTTATGCCATATGCCCCAGGACTCGACGATAAAATCCCTGCCGTGAAAATGCTTTCTTTCCCAGATTCTGTATTGGTGACCGTGATCTCCCCCGAAAGCACATAGCCATAGCGCTGATAGCGATGCTGATGAATTGGTAACGTCGCACCGGGCGCAATCTCATAAATCGAAGCGATGACCTCGACATCCTTCCGTGGAACGATGATGGGCTGACCGGCAATCGTACGATCGGTCCTTAAGATAAGCGTAGCCGCGACCGCTTTGTTTTCGAACGCGTTCGCGGGACACGCCAGAGCAAAGAGCGCCGTAGCGATTGAGATGACCTTCATTTGCTTTTCTCCTGATACACGCCGGATCTTCCTGAAGGGTGTTTGCTTCCGAGTTCGGCCAGTTGCAGAGCGAAAAACCTGCATCGTCTCGCCGGCGCCGACATGGGTTCGTTTGTTCCCGGACTATGATGATTATCTTCAGAGCTCTGCGGGTCTTTTCAAGACACTGCATCGCAATACCCCTCCTGGCGTGGTGGCGAGTGGCGTCAAGACATCAGGCGCCGACGCAACAGCGCTGCCGACAGGAAGAACGGCAAAAGCGCGTAGATGCAAAGCGCGCCTATATGCAGGCCCATGCTGCTCGCGGGGCGCCCAAGCATTGCCGGGCGTATGAGGTCGATCGCATGCGCTAGAGGCAAGAACTGCGCTACCTGCTGAAAAGTCTGGGGCAGTTGCGTGATTGGAAACACCGCGCCGCACAAGAACAGCATTGGTGTGAGGACGAGCGTCTGGTAAAAAATGAAATACTCGTAACTGGGCGCAAGCGCCGTGACTACCATCGCAAGGCTCGCGAATGCAAATCCAGTGAGCATGATAATTGGCAGCACATAGACGACTGATGGCCACGTCGCATAGCCTAGCACGGTGGCGACGATTATGATTCCCGTACCGGCAAGAAATGCCTTGCTCGCTGCCCATGCCAACTCACCCAGGATGATGTCCCCAAGTGTCATTTGTGTGTAGAGCATGGCTTCCCAGGTGCGTTGGGCGTGCATTCGCGTAAAGGCCGCGTAAATCGTCTCGAACGTCGCAGACGTCATCGCGCTTGTCGCCACCATGCCGCCCGCCAAGAATGCAACGTAGGTTGTGCCGTCAACGCGACCCACAATAATTCCGAGGCCAAGGCCGAGGCCAAACAGGTAGATCATAGGATCGGCCAGACTTCCAACAATTGACGCAAGTGCTACTTTCTTCCATGCCAGATAGTTGCGTCGCCATATCGCAATCCAGTTAAAAGCGTTGGCGGGCAGAGCCGCAGCACAACCTTCATCCATCGTTCACTTCTCCATCTCGCGCCCGGTCAACCGCAAAAATACATCCTCAAGATTCGGCGGACGCTGCAGAATGCGCAAGCCCGCGCGCTGCCGTAACCGCACACGCACCTGCTCCGGGTCGGACACATAGCAAAAAAGGGTCTCGCCGCTAATTTCGATGCGATCGGCATATTGCCCGACCAGCGATTCCAACTCATGCGGATCGCCGCCGTAGATCTCAATGACTTCGCACCCGATCAGTTCATCGATCAGGTCATGCGGACGCCCTTCGGCAATGCTGCGACCTCCTTCGAGTACGCAGAGTCGATCGCATAACCGTTCGGCTTCTTCCATGAAATGGGTGGTCAAGATGATCGTTTTGCCGCGCGTAAGCAGGGAACGCAGGCGCTCCCAGATCAGGTGGCGCGCGTGCGGGTCGAGACCGGTGGTCGGCTCGTCCATGACAAGTAGCTGCGGGTCATTGATCAACGCACGCGCTAGCGTCAGGCGCCGCTTCATGCCGCCTGAAAGTTCAGACACACGCGCATTCACCTTGCTCTCTAGGCGTGCAAACTCAAGGAGCGACGACATGACCGCCTCGACTTTGCGTGTATTCATGCCGAAGTAGCGGCTGTAGACCAGCAGATTCTCGCGCACAGTGAATTCAGGCTCAAGGTTGTCGAATTGCGGCACCACGCCGATACCCTTTCGCGCCAAGCGAGCCTGGGCAGGCACCGGCACGCCGAGCACGGTAATCTTCCCCGCATCAGGGGCTGTCATGCCAAGGATCATGCGTGCGATCGTGCTCTTGCCCGCGCCGTTCGGTCCAAGCAGCCCGAAGCATTCCCCCGGGGAAACGCGGAACGATAGCGCGCTGACCACGGCCTTGTCGCCATATGTCTTACTTACGTCGGAAAAATCTATTGCGGTCATGAACATGCGCTCATCTGACCGTCGGGCGCCGTTGACCGGCATTTCTTCGGTTGGTTGGGTTCTTCCTGGTCCATCGCACCGTATGTGTTCATTGCGTCTCCATTAAAGGGCTGCAGCAGAATCCGGGAAAACGCCTCGTCCGTGGTAATTGGCACTCGTGTTGCAGAGCAGCCGAATGTCCCTGAGCTTGTTACATTCGAAGAGTAGCTCGGCGCCTTCACGGAGAGAGTGCCTGGGATGGTCTGAAATCGTGCAGATTCATCGAGATGGACAACAGCCGGAATTCTGTCCTGGCATCTCATCCGGGTCTGATGGTTAAACAACATTTCGCAATCCGGAGTTCGAGGGCTGACTATATAAGGCGCACGGGTCCTCCAGGCAGATCGGCGCCACGAGGCGGAGCCACGGGCTGCGGTGGCCGCGCGGCACCTATCACGAGGATAGTTCTTGCAGGGAAATGCCCTGTCATTGGAACGAGACCGGAGCCCTCGACGGATTCGAGAGAACTTTCAGCATTGCACCCCAGCCGTCGATGATGATTTGATCAAGAACGCGTGGATCCGGACCGTGTTGCGCCAAAGCGGCGCCAATCGCGTCGAGATTGTCGACAGTTTCATATCGCGGGTTGCTGCCCCGCTTCTCCTGCTCGACGCAGAAGGCGAGCCACCCATTCTCGACAAGCGCGTCCGCTCCGTCATGGGTCAATTTGATACCACAGATGCGCATAGTGTCTCCATGTCTGAACGTCGAGGGTTGAGCCGTTAGGAGGCAGAAAACGGATTTCGGAAACAGGCGAGCAAGCAATCTTCGTTGACCGACTCACCCCGACACTCAAGCCGCTCTACCTCGAGCAAAGTTTCGTTCAGCATGCCGAGGATCGTCTCAGCACCAGCAACGTGGCCCCAGCGACGACAGTTGGCGTCGCGCGCCGATCCGAAAACCAGATATCCATCTGGCGCAAGCATCCGCACTAAATTCCGAACAGCCCCTCTCATCTCGGCTATTCCTCCGATGTAGTAGAGCACTTCCGCCACAACGATCAGATCAAACCTCTCGTCAGGTGAAAACTGTTGAACATCAGAGACTATCCAGCTGATGTGCGGAGAACCCCTTATGCGTCGACGCGATCTTTCTATAGCCTGAGGCACAACATCGATCACGGTGAGCCGTTTGCAGTGGGGGGCTAGCTGCACCGTAAATGCGCCGGCAGCGCATCCCACTTCGAGCGCACTTGAGATGGATCCCTGGGCAAGCGCCAAGCGGAGCATTTGCGTGTGACGCTCACGCTCGAATGGATTGGCGTCGAGTCCCCATGGATCGGGTGCAGCCAGTTCCCGATTCAGCAATTGATAATTGTCGCTCTGTGTCAACTCGTTCACCTCGGTAAATAGATCTTACTCGTCGCTGCACATGCAGTCAGACGTCGTTCGCCTGGCAGGATGGCGGGCGGGCTTGAGCCTTCGAGGCGCTGTCGCATGTCCAGAACATTCTGTAGTGCGTGCATCAGCCGTCGGATGTTGATTCGAGTTGCCAGCAGAGCTGCGCGACAGCCAGTCGCTATTGCTCAGCGTGCACAGCGCGTAGGCTTTCAAGGGCAGTAGCAGAAAAATATTGATGAATGTATGCAGAGAGAATCCGAGGAACCGTAGTTGGCGGGCCCGAAGCGCTACAACGCTGCAGCGGATCATCGTCATGGCCACAATCATCAGGGCTGCCAACCAAGGCGCGGTGCCCGTCAATGCAAGCTGTGCGAGTCCCGTCAGCACTGATAGTGCCAGAAGCAGCGGTCCGAGGTTCTGTCCGACGACGTCGAGCGTAAGGAAGCGATTGAGGTTGGGCAGCAGGCGCAGCCCAAGCAACGTGTCCCGGAACGTGCTCCGCGCCCAGCGTAGTTGTTGGCGCAGATACGGTCCTAGCTTGTTCGGAACGACTGTCGCTGCGATGGCGCTCGGCACGTACTCTGTTCGAAAGCCTGCCTTCAGCATGAGAATGGTGAGATGCCGATCCTCACCGAAATCGCTTGGCTTTCCCCGAAAATACTGTGACTCGTACTGGTCAAGCAGCGAAGCGAGCGCAGAGCGACGGTACATAACACATGGACCGCAGCAGCACATAACGGCACCGAAGCGAGCTTGTGCCGCACGCTCCTCGTTGCAAGCCAGCCAGTACTCCATGTCGATCAAACGGGTCAGCCAACTGTCGTTTCGGTTGCGGGCCGTCAACTGTCCCATGGCCGCGCCGACAGCCGCATCTTGCATTTTAGGCACGAGCTTCCTGATGACATCAGATGCGAGGATCGTGTCGGAGTCGACGTTTAACACCATATCTCCAGCAGAGCGGCGTATCGCAGCGATCTGTGCCTTCCGTTTGCCGACATTCTGGGGAAGCAGGAGAATATTGAATCTGGGGTCTCGCGCGAAGGCCTCGTGCACAAGTCGCAAAGCCTCGCGATTTTCGGAACCGTCATCAACTAGGTAAACCTGCAGCCTTCCCCCGTATTCCTGACCCGCAATAGAAGCCAGGCACTCCGAAAGCGTGCGGGGATCCTCGTTGAAGCTTGGCACGATGACATCTACGCTGGGCAGCTCGTCAAAGCCGCCCAAGCCGTGGGACGCCAATGAAACATCGGTCGGCAGAGAATAAACGGCCTGCATGCTTTTATATGCAGTCGAGAGAAGTGCATAAAGCGAGACGGCGACAGTGCTGGTTGTGTCAAGCATATCCATCGGATCTTCAGAACTCCCGAGGAAGCGAGCGAAATACAAAGCCGCGATCATGCAAAGCTGGAATTATGCTAGATAACGCCATGATAGTCTGGTGGCGCAGACTGTGGTCAGCTCCTTGCTGCATTTCACTGGAGGGACAACCGTCGTGCAAGAGCACGATTGACCCCGGCCGGACAGACTGCAGCACATCATTAACAATGGCGTCGGCCCCGGGAAGAGACCAGTCTCGCGGATCTACCGACCAGTGCACGGCAGTGAGTTCCGCATTCGCCGAAGCCTTGAGCACTTCTTCGGTCCAGATGCCGTAAGGAGCTCGGATGTGCCGCACCACCGCCTGAGGCGACGCCATTTTTATGGCTCTGTTTGTCTCGAGTATCTGACGTTGCACCTCGTCGGGTTCGCAGTCAGACAGGTCTGGATGCGTCATTGTGTGGTTGGCGACTTCATGCCCCTCTGCAATCATTCGCTGGATCAATTTCGATTGATCGGCCAGGAACTCGCCGATGACGAAGAATGTTGCCGGCACCCGGTGTTCAGCCAGAATATCGAGAATCTCCGGTGTACAAAATGGATGCGGACCGTCGTCGAACGTCAAATAAACGCTGTGACGACCAGTGCCGTCATCGCGCTCACCGTGCACTTCGCACGAGCAATCGAGGTGCGTCATTGCTCTCGTCCTTTCCGGTAAATTATCCTGGTGGCCATTCGGAGACCGGCCGCCCAAAGGTAGGATGATGACGCCGCGCGTGGACGCAGGTCGAAACGCGCGTGTGGCAGCGTGTAGCGTACGCCGTTTCCCAAAATAGCGGTCACCAGACCGCCTCGTTTGAATCTGTCAATACGCGGCTCGTTGCGGACTGTACCGAGTGCGAATGTAAATTCCCTCGACATGGTCGGAGTTGCGATTCCTTTTCCGCAACGGTTCCCAACGCACGTAAATCGCATGCAAAGGCCTCATAATCTTTGCCGATTTGCCAAAACGATCGATCTTGCGATCAAAGTGACGATTGGTCGCGAACCCCGACCTATCGACGATTGCAAGATGATGCAATGGGCTGATCGAACGCTTATGCTAGCATTACATTCCAAAGCCACACATTTGACCCCTCTACACCACTGGCGCGCCATCGACGACTTGATTTCCGTCAAGATGCTCGTCTAATGGATCATGCCATTCAATTCGTAAAATCGATTGTTTGGATGATACCCATCCACGCCATAGATAAAATTCGAGCCACAGTTCCTGCTAACGGACCGAGCCTGTTGTCGTGGCTGACGCCGGATTTCCGTCGTCGCTCCCTTGACGAACTTATCATGGCTCGGCATTGGCGGCTTTCTAACCTACTCTGGGTAAAGCTCCGGAGCAGATTGAATGCCGATTCCGATGAAGCCGCCCCTTTGTTCCGAGATGATTGCGCCCCGTGATTCCGGGATGATCTCGCCCCCTGTTTAGCGGGGTCTGCAGGCGTTGATTGTTGTCATTTTATTCAAACGAAGTGTCAAGCTTTGCGCGGCAGGTTTCGACGTAGACTGTCGCCGCTCAATTCGATGCGATGGGCATTGTGGACGAGGCGATCCAGTATGGCATCGGCGTAAGTCGGGTCTCCTATGACCCCGTGCCAGGCCGATACGGGTAGCTGGCTGGTAATGATCGTGGAGCGACGGCCGTAGCGGTCCTCGAGGATTTCGAGAAGGTCGTGCCGCGCCTGTTCGTTGAGCGGTTCGAGGCCCCAATCATCGAGGATCAGGACCTGAACATGACCCAGTGTGCGTTGCAGCCGGGCATACCTGCCGTCGCCACGAGCGAGCGCAAGCTGGGCAAACAGTCTTGGGACACGTTGATAAAGAACGGATCGGTCGTCACGGCAAGCCTTGTGACCGAGAGCGCAGGCTAACCAGCTCTTTCCGACACCCGAGGGTCCGCAAATGGCCAGATTGTCATGCGCGTTGATCCAGTCGCCGCCGAGTAATTTCATGAAGAGCGCGCGATCAAGGCCGCGTTCGCTGCGGTAATCGACGTCTTCCGGGGTCGCCTGGTGACGCAGCTTGGCGAACCTGAGGCGTGCGGCAAGCTTGCGATCGTAGCGGGAACTCCATTCCCGTTCGAGCAGCAGTCCGAGCCACTCCGCGTGCGAGAGATGTTCGGCTTCGCCGTTGGTGACGAGCTCCCCAAAGGCCCTTGCCAGCCGGCCAGGCCCATGGAATTGAGTTTGTCGAGTGTTGGATGAGCAAGCATTTTTCGTTCTCCTTAGTGGTAATAGCGAGGTCCACGGATGTTCTCGTGATGGATCGGCTCATGCGAAGCCGGTCCATTGGTGGAAGCCGCCCGATCGAGATGATTGTCGAGGATGGAGCGCACCGAACCGTAGGTCCGGGCCCCGATCTCCAGTGCACGGCTGCAAGCAGCGTTCACTCTGTCGCGGCCAAAGCTTTTGTTCAGGCGGATAATTCCCATGCAGGCTCGAAAGCCCTGCTCCGGGTGCGGCCTGTCGGCGAGGATCTTCTCACACAGCAATGCAACCTCCGGCCCGATGGAAGAGGCCTCGCGTTGAATGCGTTCGATCGTCCAGTCGGCAAAGCGGCGGTGGGCTGAGGGCATGTGATCGGGGATCGTGGTGTGTTTGCCATTGCCGCTGGAGCGACGATGGGCGGCTATTCGCTCGCCTTTGTGGAAGATCTCGATCGTATTGGCGGTGATGCGCGCCTCGACCTGCTCGCGAGCGAAGCGATAGGGAACGGAGTAATAGTGCCGCTCGATCTCGACGTGGTAATCCAATCCTGCACGTCGGATACGCCATTCCGCAAAGACATAGCGTTCCACAGGTAATGGCCTTAAAGCGGGCCGGTCCAGCTCGTCGAACAATTGGCGGCGTGTAACGCCAACCCGGCGCAGAACACGTTTGTCGTTGAGATCATGCAGCAAATCGGCAATCGCCGCATTGACGTCGGCCAGACTGTAGAAGGTGCGATGGCGAAGGCGGCCCAGCAGCCACCGCTCGACGATACGAACCGCAGCCTCTACTTTCGCCTTGTCGCGAGGACGGCGTGGCCGTGTCGGCAGGACGGTGCTGCCATAGTGGGCCGCCATCGCACAATAGGTCCGGTTGACCTGGGGATCGAAGTGGCACGCCTTGATGATCGCCACCTTGGCATTGTCGGGAACCAGCAAGGCTGGCACACCGCCGAAGAACTCCAGCGCCTGGATGTGGCATTCGATCCAATCAGGAAGCGTCTCACTCCAGCGCGCATGTGCATATGAAAGGCTCGACGCGCCCATAACCGCCACGAACAGGTGCGCCTGTCGTGTCTTGCCGGACAATCGGTCGACTACGACGGTAACGGTGTCGCCGGCATAATCGACGAACAGTTTGTCGCCGGCCGCATAATCCTGGCGCATCGTCACAGGCAGCTTCAACGCCCAGCCCCGGTACAGGTCACAGTAGCGACTGTAACGATATCCATCCGGATGAAGACCGATGTATTCGTCCCACAGGATCTGCAGCGTCATATGCTTGCGCTTCAGCTCGCGATGGACCTGCGCCCAATCTGGCTCGGGTGCGCGGCGGTGTCCTATCTTCGTTCCGGCCGCCTTATAAAGCGCTGCCTCCAGGACCGTATCGCTGACGTCGTCGCCCAAAGGCCACGACAACCCGGCAACCGCTGCCCGCCGTAGCGTCTCGCGCACCGTCGACGGCGCAGTCCCAACCCGCACCGCAATCGACTTGTGCCCAAGTCCTTGCTCAAAGCGATATCTCAATATCTCGCGGACACGCCGCATCTCCAGTCTCTCCGCAGGCATACCGTTCCTTCCATGTCACCATCGACGGAAGGAACTTCACACCTGCAGAACACCCTTGCCAGATGCCCGCCAAAGGGGGCGGCATCATCTCGGAATAAGGGGGCGACTATTTCTCGGAATTGGGGGGCGACATCATTTCGGAATCAGGGGGCGGATTGCCTCGGAATTTGCAGATTGAAACCTTCCGGAAGCCTGAAAGCGCCGGATAGAATTGATCGGCTATGGCTGTCAAACGACTCGAGGAACTAGTCCCACTTGCCGAATTGAAGAACGGACCCCATCGGTTTGCGTTTCGTTAGATCCGAGCACTGGCCCCAATCTTCCGCAGACGGTCGGAGCGTCGCTTTTGGCTAAGCCGATAACTGTCGCCCGGATGGTGACCACCGTCGAGAGGTGAAAGCAGGCGGTCCAATAATGCTGTGACGACCACGCGACTATGGATCGAGCTGTTGTCGTAGCGCGGAACACATTTGGAAAACAAACGGGCGCGATGGGCCTCCAAGTGGAGGTAACCGAGCTCGTCTGAATCAACAACCTGGGCCGCGGCACGATCATCGACTGCTTGTCCAGCGAGCCGCAGTTGTGAGACTCGCCAGCATCGCCGCCACGGTGGCAGCCGTGACGCAATGGTGGCCACACTTATCCATCAAGCGGATGGAGATTATCCAAACAATCGATTTTACGGATTCCCCAGGATGCTCCAGAAGACGCATGAAATAGAGATCAGGTAGCGGGAAAGGACGGGAATTGGCTAGATCGGCGCCACCCTCGATGAATCGGCGAAGCGCGCCAACATGAGCCGTACCGCAACGTAAGCTCCGGCCTCTCGCTCCGAGCCAAGTGCGATGCCGATGGGTTGGATCGGGTGCGAGATAAACGACTGAACGATGACGGAGGGCTATGCGGCGGCTTCAATGCCCGGACTGAAAAGGCGTATGGCGCCGCAACTTCCAGTCTGGCGTAAAATGGTAAATCTGTGCGACGAAGGGTCATGCATAAAATTGGCGGGAATCACGAGCGTTGATGCAGGTCCGGGAATTGATATGCAAAATTTCAGCAGGATTTAAGCCGATGCGCTTTTCCAGAACAAGGCAACGAACATGCTCGCTGGCGACCTGAAGAGGGATCGGTATGTTGTTTCTCGACGGCGGACTGGTTTCGGTGATTGTCTCTGGTCGCTGGCGGCAGCTTGGCGCTATGCACAGCGAACGGGGCGGACGCTGGCCATCGATTGGCGTGGCTCCTGCTATCTCAATCAACCCTTCACGAACGCTTTTACGGTGTTCTTCGAGCCGATTCAAGATATTGCTGGCGTACGGGTTATTTGCGATGACCAGATCAACCAGTTCTCATTTCCGGGACCGTTCTTCCCATCATGGTGGAACAAGCCCTCAATCGAGAGCGTTTACCGCCCCGATGAGCAAATTTTCCGGGAACGTGACGAACTGACCGAGCTTCTTCAAGCCCAGGACGATACTGATGCCAACACGGTAGTCTGTGATGCCTGTTTAATGTGGCGGTGCGACCAAGCTGCCGAACGCCAGATATTTCAGAGCCTCAACCTTAGACCTGAAATTCAGGCTCGTATTCACGCCATCTATCAGGAGCACTTCAAGGGGCGCAGTATCATCGGTGTGCACGTACGGCATGGCAATGGCGAAGATATAATGGACCATACGCCCTACTGGGCCGATCCGGAGTTGGCCTTACGCCAGGTGTGCACTGCCATCGAGAAGGCCAAAGCGCTACCGCATCGACGCCCTGTGATGGTTTTCTTGTGTACGGACAGCGCGCAGGTACGGGACCATTTACTCGGTGTGTTCCCCGATCTAATCACTATCCCGAAATGCTTCCAGGCGGCCCAGGCCGGGCCATTACACAGTGCATCGCTGGGAGTGGACGGTGGTATCTCTGCTCTTACAGAGATGTACCTTCTCGCCCGATGCGATACGGTAATTCGCTTTCCGCCGACCAGCGCCTTTACGCGCTATGCCCGTCTCTTCGTGCCACGTGTTATTGAGTTCGACTTGAAAAATCCGACTCGCTTGATCTTGACTGATGAATCGTCCGAGCATGAGCCGGCTTGATGAACCGGCACTCCGCTGAACAAATTCTCGGCGCCCTCGCAGGATTGAGGAGAGGTGTTCACTGGATCGCGATGTGGGCGCAGCACCCGACGAGACAAGGCCGGGGCGCATCTTCTCCTAGCGTCTCGCGCGTCCAAAGGCTTGCCGGATCATTGTTGTGAAGGGTAGCTATTGGGCGCCTTCGGTGAATGGAAACGGCACCGTGCGCTCGACCCGCACCATTGGCATAGCAAGCTCGCACGTCGGCGATTCCGATGGGATGAGGACGTTCGCGCGCCACAGCCTCGTCGGCGCCTTAGCCGACGCCCTGCCTGATGCGAGGGCGTTCGTCGGGCTTGGTCGACAGATCGCCATCAAGCTGATTTCGTGCTCTATGCGGTCGTGGGCGTGGCCGGTGCCGTTCTTTATTCCCGCGTCCCGACACGTCTGGCAAACCGCGCGACCACAGAAGCCGCCGCCGCGCTAGGTCCTTAGCGCCCATCGTCCTTGCAACTCGCAACTCACTCAGCCTCGACGCATTCGCAGGCGTGATAACGCCGGCTGCGAAAGACAGAAGATGCACTGTTGTAGTCTCCGGCTCCCGCCGCTGCTTGCATGACGGCTTGCGCCAGTCGTTGACAAAACTCAATTGGCCAGCCAGCATTTCCGTTGCCCGGCCATTTGTAATGATTAAGTCTGAGGTGGTGCCATGCCTCGCATGATCAGGTTCATACTCACGCGTTTGGCGACGGGGTTCGCAATTGGATCCGCCGTGGGCTTCTTCGTTTGGCAAAATGGATTTGCCGCGGCAGGCACGCTTGAGAATTATCTCGCGAAGGGCCTGTTCATCTACCTCTTCGCAAGCACCATCAGCATGGGTTATCTCGCGACGGCCCCTCGAAGAATAGCGCCGGACGCTCTCCGTCGCATGTTGGTGCTCGTTGCGCCCGTTCGTCTGCACTTCCCTATTAAGCCCGCCAGTCCGACGGTATCCGCATGTGTCGTCAGCGCCACCGTTGATGCGGACAAGGCCTGAAGCAAGCGATGAAGACAGTCGAGATCACAAAAACAATCCGTCCTGGTGCTTTTTTGCGCCTGGCCATAACGGAGCAAGCGATCGCCATATTGACGGTTGTCGAATTCCGGCGCGGTTATCGCCCTGCCCGAGGTCAGCACGCCTTCCGCAGCAGATCGACGCTGTCAACCACGACGACCCTGCCTCTGACTTCGACCCCTGCAGGACCGAGGGCAGCGAAAGCCCGCGAAAGGGCTTCGGGCGCAACCCCGAGTTTGCCGGCCAGAATTCTTTTCCGGTAAGGCAGGCGAAAGGTGGCCTGCGATGCTGAGGCCGGGCAGCGGCTGACGAGGTAATTCGCAACACGCTGTGCAGCCGTGTGCAGCCGGTCTCCCGCTATGCAATCCATGGCACCGAGCAGATGCCGGGCCATGATGCGCATGACGTTGCGACGCATGACGGGGTCCCGGTCGGCAAGCGCCCGCAACTCCACAAGTTCGAACAACGCGACCTCTGCGCCGTCGGCGGACCATGCGCTGTAGGTGTAGGAGCCGCCTGCCGACAGGAGATATTCACCGAACGTCTCACCCGGTTCGCAGATGCAGATATCTGCCTGGCGCCCCGCGGATTCCGACTTCGAAAGTCGCACGAAGCCGCGCATCACGCAATAGACGAACGACGCCTGCTGGCCCTCGGCGATGATCCGCTCGTCCGGTGCGAAGATCTGGAACTGAGCCGTGTCGGCCAGTTCTTCTATCCTTGCTTTGTCCAGGCCGTGAAACAGGTCAGATCGCAAAAGTATGGGATGTCTCGATAGCATCGATCTTCCTTTCGTTTCGGCCGTGAGCGGTTCAAGGTCTTTTGCAATCGGTTTCGTCCTCGACGAGGATTCGCCAAGCTGCTCCTTCAAGGTCCTCGTACTGGCGGCTCGTCAGCGACCAGAGGAACGCCAGGAGACCCATTCCCCCCATCAGCAGTGCGATCGGCATCAGATAGATCAGCATGTTCATGCGGTTTCAACTTCCGCACGTCCGCCGGCAAGCGGCTCGCTCCGTAGGCCGAAGGCATTTAATCGCAGCGCATTCGTCACGACGATGATCGACGAAGTCGACATGGCCACCGCCGCTATCAGCGGCGTTGCCAGGCCGGCGATTGCGATCGGTACCGCAAGCACGTTGTAACCGATGGCGAGAGCAAAGTTCTGGCGAATGAGGCTGGCGGATCTTCGTGCAACGGCGATTGCCTCAGGAACGGCATCGAGACGATCGTTGAAGAAGATAAGGTCGGCGGCTTGCCTGCCGACGTCGGATGCGGTTGCAGGCGCCATCGAGACCTGCGCGGCGGCCAGCGCCGGTGCGTCGTTGATCCCGTCGCCGACCATGAGCACGCGATAGCCCTCGGCGCCCAGCCTCTGGAGTTCCTCGACCTTCTGTTTCGGCCCCAGGTCGCCCAGAGCTTTGCCGATACCGAGAGCCCGCGCTGTGTTGTCGACGACGGCCTGCCTGTCGCCGGATACTATCAACGTTTCGATACCGGCTGCAGCGAGCTGGCGGAAAGTCTCCGCGGCGCCCGGACGAAGCGTGTCGTCAAACAGGAAACGGGCGAGATCGACGCCGTTTTTCGACAGGACCACCTCCGAAAACGGAGTATCGCCCGCGGGCGTGAGCCCGGTTCCGCAGGCAAAGGCCCGGTTGCCGAGCCGATAGAAGTCCGCTCCTTGCCAGGCTTCCAGCCCCCCGCCGGCGATTTCCGTGACCCTGTCGAAGGCGAAGGGGTAAGAGATGTCTATGTCCCGCACCAGACCCTGGGAAAGCGGATGCCGTGAATGCGCCGCCATTGCGCAAACGATGGCTCTATTGCCCGCGATCGAGTCGATTCGGACGAGGCGGGGCCGGCCCATCGTCAGGGTGCCGGTCTTGTCGAAGGCCACGATGTCCGCGTCGGCCAGTCTTTCGAGCGCCGAACCGTCCTTCACCACGATGCCCCTGCGGAAAAGTTCGCCGGCGGCGACCACCTGGACCACCGGTACAGCAAGGCCCAATGCGCAGGGGCATGTGATGATCAGCACCGCGACCGCGACCAGCATGGCCTGTTTCCAATCGCCCCCAAGCAAGCCCCAGGCGAGAAAGGAGGCCAGCGCCAACAGGTGCACGGCGGGAGAATAAAGTGCTGCGGCGCGATCGGCGACCCGGCGATAACGAGCCCTGCCGCCCTCGGCCGCTTCCATCAGGCCGATGATCTCGGAAAGAAGCGAATCCCTTGCCACTTTGGTCGCCCGCAGGACGAGCGAACCGGTCAGGTTCATCGCACCCGAATTCAGCGCGCTGCCTGCGGCGACGGCGACCGTGCTGCTTTCACCGGTGACGATGGAGAGGTCAACATCGCTCTCGCCGCTGACGATCATGCCATCGACGGGAATGCGTTGGCCGGCGGCAATCGCGATGTTATCCCCGACGGCGATCTCTTCGACCGGGATGTAGTGCCGCGACCCGTCCGGCATCATCAGCTGCGCCCCGCGCGGCGCCAGTCTGGCAAGCCCGTTGATCGCGGCGCGGGCTTTTTCCCGCATCACATGATCGAGGGTTCTGCCGATCAGCAGGAAGAACAGCAGAGACACCGACGCGTCGAACCAGGCATGTTCGCCATGGTGCATGGTTTCCCATAGGGAGACCGCATAGGACAGCGTCACTGCAAGCGAGATCGGAACATCCATGTTGGTGCGCCTACGCTTGAGCCCGCTCCAGGCCGATTTGAAGAAGAAGCGTCCACCATAAACCAGCGCCGGCGCCGCGATCATCGCCGAGATCCAGTGAAACATGTCGCGCGTGGCCGCATCGGCGCCCGACCATACCGACACCGAGAGCATCATGATGTTGGCGGCCGCAAAGCCGGAAACTCCAATCGCCAGCAGTAGCTGGTTCCGGATCCTGTCGGTTTCGGGTGCTGTCGACGTGATGAGATGGGCGCGGTATCCGGCCAAGGTGATCGCGGCGAGGATTTCGGAGGGATCGGTCGCCTTCGCCTCGATCTCTTCCTGATAGACGCAGGTGACACGCCTGGCGGTGAGATTGACCCGGGCTTTCCTGACGAACGCAAGCGCCGACAGCGCTTTTTCGAGGGTCAATATGCAGTCGCCACAGTGGACGTCGGGCACGCTGAGGTCGACCTGGCGTAACCCAGCCCCGAGCGGGTGGCTTGCAAGGCATACCTCCTCGGCGCTGGCGGATGTCGCGCTGAGGCCGAGAACGCTTTCCGCATCCATCGAGCAGCAGGTCATTGGCGGAACTCCGCGGTGTCGAAGCGTTTGGCCTCATGCATGACGACCGCCCCGTTCATTCTCGATATGGCCTCGACGATCCAGTCGCCGGCGACAACCTGGTGATCGGCTTCGAACCGCCCTTCGCCCGTCTTCCGGAGCGTCACGCGGAAATCCTCATGATCGCCGACGGGCCGTTTGAAGTTCAGCGTGACATCATCGATGATCGCAGGCGTGCCGGCCTGGTCGTGGATGTCGTAACGGATTTGGCTGCCCTTAACGACGAGCGCGCCCTCGACGCCGGAGGCGGCCATTGCCTTCATCGCTGCCGCCCTGGTGTTGAATTCCTGGCTGGCCACATAGGTGTTTTCCACGACGATGCCACTCCAGCTGGACGCAGCATAGAAGGCCATGGTGGCGTTTACGGCGATCACTACGGCGAAGAATGCCGAGGTGGCAAGCAGCACGTGCAAGCCGGTAAAGCCCTGAGTAGAAGTCTTCATTTCACGTCTCCCGGCGCGTTGAACGCCGCGCGATAGCTCGCCCGGTCGGCTTGACCTGCGTCTTGACCTATATCTTCGATGACGAAGAGGAATTCGTTGATCTCTGCCCCGTCTGGGGCGCGCGTGACGAAGACCTTGAGCGTCGTGGCCGCGTCGGGTTCGACGTGAGCGGTGAAGCTGCGGGCATCCTGCCCGCCGAACTCGGGAATGCGCATTGTGCCCCCCTCCAGCCCGACGAGGGTGATGGTCACGTCCCGCGGCTTCGGCACCATGTTGAGGACATGCAGCGTGTAGCCGTTTCGGATGGAGCCGTCGCTTTCCAGAACATATTGAGGGTTCCGGTCGTGGATAACGTTGAGCCTGAGCCGATCGCGTAAGGCGAGATGGACGACCATGGCGACGCCGATCGATGCCCAGACGACACCGTAGAAGACAATTCTTCGGCGGAAGATGATGCGCCAGTCGAAATTCCGGACAGCTGGCATGAAGCTTCCGTCGTCGTTTCGGACATTGGAGGGCTGGATGGCTGTCCGTCCTCCGTCAGTAGCAAGCGACATGTTGCTCGAATATTCCTTGAGCGTCGCATAGGCGATCAGGCCGTGTGGCTTCCCGAGCTTGTCCATGACGCCGCCACAGGCGTCGATGCAGAGGGCGCATGTGATGCATTCCATCTGCTGGCCGTCGCGGATGTCGATCCCCATCGGGCAGACGGCGACGCAGGCATTGCAGTCCACGCAATCGCCCACCGGCAGACCCTGAGCCTTCTTGCCATGGCGCGACCGCTGCTCGCCCCGCCAGTCGTTGTAGGTGACAACAAGCGAATTCTCATCCAGCATCGCGCCCTGAATGCGCGGCCACGGACACATATAGGTGCATGTCTGTTCGCGCATGAGGCCGCCAAGCACATAGGTCGTCGCGGTCAGGGTGGCGATCGTGGCATACGCAGCGGCAGGAGCGCTGCCGTCAAACAGTGAAGCCGCCAGGCTCGGCGCGTCGGCAAAATAGAAGATCCATGCTCCGCCCGTGGCGATGGCGATCAGCAGCCAGATCGCGTGCTTGATCACCCGCTTCCTGAGCTTGTCGAAAGTGAAGGGGTCGGCATCGAGCTTCATCCGAGCGTTTCGGTCGCCTTCGACAGCGCGTTCGACGACGAGAAAGAGATCGACCCAGACGGTCTGCGGACAGGCATAGCCACACCAGGCGCGGCCGACAGCGGCGGTGAGGAGAAAGAGGCCGAAGCCCGCCATGACGAGCAGGCCCGCCACATAGTAGAATTCCTGCGGCCAGATCTCGATGAAGAAAAAGAAGAAGCGCCGCGAGGCGAGGTCGACGAGGATTGCCTGATTGGGCGCATAGGGACCGCGGTCCCAGCGAATCCACGGCGCGAGGTAATAGGTGCCAAGCGTGAGCAGCATCAAGACCCATTTGAACCGGCGAAAGGGCCCTTCGGCTCGTTTCGGAAAGATCTTCTTGCGCGGCGCATAGAGAGGCTGGCGGTTGCGCCGGGCGTTGACGGGTTCGACGCGAACGTGGTCAATGTCATTTAGATTAGGGCGGGTATAGAGATTCATAGGACCTGTCCGATTTTCACCACTCTTTTCCCAGCCGTGGCGGATCCGTTCCTTGATGCAGATCAAGAACGACCGTGCAGAAGCGAAAAGGCCACGCCCCAGAGTAAGGGCGTGGCCGGAGGACAGCGGCGGAGAAACCGCTGGGACGTCCTCCACAGGAGCTGAAACTATCGGCTCGTCTGCTTGTGGTCTTTGAGGCAGATCAAACTCACCATCGAATTGCCGATTTTTGCAGGGTCGTCCTGCTCCGAAGACGCAGGCATCTGTTGGGCGCGGGCTGAGACACGCGATCGGATAACAGCACGCGGCGCGCCGTAGAGAGGGAGGATCGGATTGCGGTCGTGGGCTGTCATGTCTCTTCTCCTTACGTGCCGCCGCCGAGCGCATGAACGAAAATAGTAAGCTCGTTTACCGTTGTGTCCCCCAGGCGCGCTGCCCAGGCAGGCATTACGCCATGTTTGGGAGAGGCAACCTGACGAAGGATGGCGTCTTCACCCCGCGACTTCAGCCAGATTGCGTCGGCGAGATCCGGCGCACCCATTTCCACCTTTCCTTTGGCGTCCTCGCCGTGACATGGGGCGCAATTGTCGAAGAAAACCTGTTTTCCGGCCGCCGCCAGACCGACATCCGAGGGCGTATTGGTCAGCCCCCAGACAAAGGCGGCGACCTGCTTCATCTGGATGGGCTCCAGAACACCGGCAAAGGGCGGCATTTCGGAGGAATGGCTATCCGTATCGCCGTCGAAGCGGATGCCATGAGAGATCGTGGCCTGGATGGCATTCAGATCCCCGCCCCACAGCCAGTCGTCGTCGTTGAGATTCGGAAACCCCGGACCGCCGCTCGCTCCCGATCCATGGCAGGGCGCGCAGTTCACCTTGAAAGCGGATGCGCCGCCAGCGATCGCGAATTTACGAAGAGCAGGATCCGCGTCGATCTCCTCCACTGTCTTGGCAGCGATCAGGTCATGGAACTCCGTCTGCGATGACTTAGCGAGATTGAGGTCCTGCTGCAGCTCGGCGCGCGTTGAATAACCGAGATAGCCGTTAGTGGCGGAAGTGATCATCGGGATGGCCGGGTAAGCGATGGCGTAGCCGATCGCCCAGAGGATCGTCACGTAGAAGGTCCAGATCCACCAGCGCGGCATGGGATTGTTGAGCTCTTGGATGCCGTCCCATTCATGACCCGTCGTTTCGACGCCGCTCAGTTCATCGATATGCTTTTGCGACATCTCAATCGTCCTTCAAGGGAATATCGGCGGCATCTTTGGCCGTCTGCTTGCTACCTGGGCGAAGGGTGAGCATGACCGCGCCGACGAAGAATGCGGCCATTGCCAGGAGGCCCCAGCTGTCGGAGAAGTGTCTCATTGCAGTGTAAGTTTCCATGGATCACCTCACCGGTAGCCGGTCGCGTCGTCATAGGTCGAGAAATTAACCAGCGTTCCGAGCATCTGCAGGTAGGACACCAGCGCGTCCATCTCGGTCAGCCGGGTTGGATCGCCGTCGAGATCGCCGACATTCGCATTTGGGTAGCGCTTGAGTAGAGCCGCCGTGTCCGCGTTCGGATCGGCCTGGGCTCTCATGTCGGCCTCGGCATTCGCCAGCATGTCGTCGCTGTAAGGCACGCCCACGTCCTCATTGGCCTTGAGGTCCTCTCCGATACTCCTGACCGTCACCTCCTTCTCTTCGAGGAAGGCGTAGCTCGGCATGATTGATTCCGGCACCACGGCCCGCGGATTTGCGAGATGCTGGACGTGCCATTCGTTCGAGTAACGCCCCCCGACGCGGGCCAGATCGGGCCCTGTCCGCTTGGATCCCCATTGGAACGGGTGGTCGTACATCGATTCCGCGGCGAGCGAATAATGGCCGTAACGTTCGACCTCATCACGGAACGGCCGGATCATCTGGCTGTGGCAGAGATAGCAGCCTTCACGGATGTAGATGTTCCGTCCGGCGAGCTCTAGCGGCGTGTAGGGCCGCATGCCTTCCACTTTTTCGATCGTGTTCTGCAGGTAGAACAGCGGTGCGATTTCAACGATGCCGCCAATGCTGACGACCAGCAGCGAGCCGACCAGAAGAAGCGTCGCGTTCTTCTCGAGGGTCTTATGTTTATCAAGTAACGATGCCATGTCTCACCTCACTCGGCAGGCTGTGCCTGGGGCACCAAACTGGTCGGGATTGGCGCTTCGTCGCGCAGGTGGCCGCGGATCGTCATGAACACGTTCCAGGCCATGACGAGGCCACCCGCTAGGTAGAGTGCTCCGCCGACGGCACGCAGCACGTAATAGGGGATCATCGCCGCGACCGTTTCAGCGAAGGAATAGACGAGGAAGCCCTGGGAATTGTATTCTCGCCACATCAGCCCCTGCTGGATGCCCGCGACCCAGAGCACCGCGGCGTAGATCACGATCCCGAGCGTCGCGAGCCAGAAGTGCCAGTTGACCATCCGCAGGCTGTAGAGGCGCTCGCGCCCCCACAGTTTCGGCGTCAGGTAGTATATCGCCCCGAAGGTGATCATACCCACCCAGCCAAGTGCTCCGGAATGCACGTGACCGATCGTCCATTCGGTATAGTGGCTGAGCGAATTGACCGCCTTTATCGACATCATCGGGCCTTCGAAGGTCGACATCCCATAAAATGCGATGGCGACGATCATCATCCGGATGATCGGGTCGGTGCGAATTTTGTCCCAGGCGCCCGAAAGGGTCATCAAACCGTTGATCATGCCGCCCCAGGAGGGCATCCAGAGCATGACGGAGAAGACCATTCCGAGCGTCTGCGCCCAGTCAGGCAGCGCCGTGTAATGCAGATGATGCGGGCCGGCCCAGATATACATGAAGATCAGGGCCCAGAAGTGGATGATCGACAGCCGGTAGGAATAAACCGGCCGGTTGGCCTGCTTCGGCACAAAATAGTACATCATCCCCAGGAAGCCGGCGGTGAGGAAGAAGCCGACGGCGTTGTGGCCGTACCACCATTGGGTGAGTGCATCCTGGACGCCGGAGAAGAGAGAATAGCTCTTGGAGCCGAGGAACGACGCCGGAACAGCGAGGTTGTTGACCACATGCAGCATCGCAATGGTGACTATGAAGCTGAGATAGAACCAGTTTGCCACGTAGATATGCGGCTCTTTGCGCTTCAGGATCGTTCCGAGATAGACGGCCAGATAGGCGACCCAGACGATGGTAAGCCACAGGTCGACGTACCATTCGGGCTCGGCATATTCGCGCGACTGATTGATGCCGATCACGTAGCCGGTCGCAGCCATCACGATGAACAGCTGGTAGCCCCAGAAGACGAACCAGGCGAGTGTTCCTCCGAAGAGACGCGCGCGACAGGTGCGTTGCACCACATAGAAGGATGTCATGATCAGCGCGTTGCCGCCGAAGGCGAAGATCACCGCCGATGTGTGAACCGGCCGCAATCTTCCGAAATTCCAATAGGGCGCGATGTTGAGGTCGGGAAAGGCGAGCTGCAGCGCGATGATCACGCCGACGAGGAAGCCGACGACGCCCCAGAACACCGTAGCGATCAGGCCATAGCGGATTACCTCGTCGCAATAGCCCGTAAGCTCTGTTTTGCGCTGTTGGCCCGTCGGCGAAAACTCTGCGTTTCTGACAAGCAGCAGCGTTCCCGCAACCAGGCAGAGGCAAAGTATACCCATATGGACTGCAAACAGATGATCGTGCGCGAATGCGGCCGCGAGCAGCGCCAGAAACGCTGCGACCGCGATCACCATCGTTTCTGTCGTGTAATTCATGATGTCGTCTCCAGTGCGCAGACGACCGCCTCGCGGCCGGCTTTCTCGGATTTCGAGGCAGGACTGTCACGAAGACGGGAACGGCTCCTTGATCTACATCAACAAGCGGACTGGAAGCGGTGGACGAACCGACGTTGTTACACTCTGTTGCAAACTTCCCCCTTTGGCACCGCCCGCTTACTCCCGTGTGACGCAGCTGCTTTCTACCGCACCCACTGCCACAAGGGGCGATGAAGATGCTGTGCAGAACAACCACGCGTTCGACAATGGCGCGAAGGGGCGCGAAGCCATACATGCCGGCCAATCCCTCTCTTCGCTGTTCGTAGGCTCGGCGGCCAGGCCGTAGCAGCCGGTAAGGCGATTTGGTGGGAGGGTGATAAGCAACCATCTTGTCCAGGTGGAAGAAGGTGTCGTGCGCCTGCTTCGTATCATCGGCGAAAGATCGTCGGGTGATAATCGCTCTTCAATTCGCCGGCGATCTCAACGGCGCGTCGCTGCAAAACGATTTCCTATTTACGGCTGAGGCCGTCACGAAATGCAAGATCCGCCGGATATCGCACATGAGTTTCCACGGGGAAGTCGCTCGGTCTAATGCGCTCGCTCGACCTAGCTCTCGTTGCTCTGGCAGGAGGCGGCCGCTTCGCATGAACAGATGGTGCTGTTGCCGAAGAAGAACGCCGAGGAGCGCCCCTGCAGCTTCATCGTGAAGCTTGCATTCCGGCGCAACCCGCGTCCGCCAAGGTCCGTTGCGCGTTTCCATGAATCGTCAAGACATTGCGGATCATCTCGGCCTGACCAGCGAGACCCTGGCCCACACCGTTACGAAACTTGCGTCGCGCAACATCGTTATTCCCGAGGGCAGGCACGACCTGCGGAACGTCAATCTTGCCCGCTGGTACGGTTATCGGGCGACACTGATGATTTTTCCGAGGATTTCTGTCAGAGGGTAAACCTCAACACACGCGACAAGCCGCGGGATCGACATTCATGCCCTCCGCGAACTTCTCGACGCGATATGAGCTCAGTCACGGCAATCCTAAGCTGTTCAGCAGCGCCGACGTTCGCCGAGCGTGCTTGTCCTTCGGTGATTCCTACATCGCTTGCAGGCTGCCATGTCCCTCGCAAGGGCGCTGGGCAAGCAGGCAAAAATTGGGACCTTCTGCCTTTTTTCCCCGAATTTGACGGGCGTCAAAGAGCCCAATTCCGGCATCTGCTAAGACACATTCATGAGGCTGATTGGGTCTCGCAGAAAAGGAGCTTGCAAATGCGGTTAAAATTCGGTCTGATCGCTGCAGCGGCAGCCTTGATTGTTTCGGCAGCGCCGTTGATGGCGGCCGACCACCAGGTTCGGATGCTCAACAAAGGCACGGAAGGCGCGATGGTGTTCGAGCCTGGCTTCCTGAAGATCGCCCCCGGCGACACCGTCACCTTCATCCCCACCGACAAGGGCCACAACGTCGAAACCTTCAAAGGCCTCATTCCGGATGGCGTTGCCGACTTCAAGTCAAAGCCGAATGAGCTATATCGCGCGAAATTCGATGTTCCAGGCGTCTATGTCCTGAAATGCACCCCACATTCCGGCATGGGCATGGTTGCCCTGATCCAGGTGGGTGACAGTCCGCCCAATCTCGAAGCGATCAAGACTGCAAAGGTGCCGAACATGGTGCGCAAGCGGCTCGATGCCGACCTCACAAACATCACCCAGTGAGACACAGCAGGTGCGGATGACCGCGCAGCCCATGACGATGGCTTTCGTGGCAGCTGTTTGCCTCGCCAGGAGCAGCTGATGCTCAGTGAGCATCGAGCAGAGCCAGGCGCTGTCAGGCAAGACGTCCAAGGCAGTGGTCGGACACGGTTGTCGGCAAAGCCGATGCCGAAACCTGGTGGGACCGTCGAGAAAGTGAATGTGGCCTGTGAAAAGAGCTATGATCTGCACGGCAGACCTGTGAAGGAACGCGTGGGCAAGATCACTAGCCCGGCGGCAATCTCGCTGACGACGAATATAACGAGGTCGTTTTTTTGCGCGGCAGTTGCGAAGGAGATGCCAGCCAAAACCCGGGGTCTCGTTCTGGTTACCCAAGAATTGCACGGAAGGCGCCGTCGAACGTTTGATCGAAATCCCCGCGGCAGGCAAGTCCTACAACTAGGAGACCCCTGCCTCGTCCTTCGACGTGCTCGAACAACCGCGTTCGTGAGAGGGCGAGAGCCGTCGATCATGTGGCGCTCGGTAGCTCACCTCGCGAAAAGGCTCCTTCAGGCGCCTGCGCGGCCGCCATAATCGCGATGGGCACAACTCTGCGGACCGGCGCTTGCCCACGCCACCTTAAAGGTTCGACGTCAGTCGCCAACGATACCCTGGGCCGGGGCCTGCCGAGATCGAGCTGTATTTGAATGAGCCGAAAAGCTCGACGATAACGACCTCGACGTCCAGGCGGTGATACGGGCGCCCATCTACTTGTGACAGGGCGGCCCGATGACCGTATTTGTGAGTGCGCCCGCCCTGCTTCACACGAACTTGCGACGTCGATCCTCCTCGACGTGCCGTTGTCGACGGGACTCCTGGGAAGATAACTGCAGGGTCCTCGATCGAGAAACGGGAACTCGATGTCTTCTCGCGCGGCCTTTGATGCGTTTCGTGTCGCCGGAACCGATGCACACTTCCGGCGACAAGTACTAGGCTGCCTTGCTGTGCGTGTGCCCGTGCGAGCTAAAATAGGCGTCGAATGCCGCCGCGACTGCACGGACCATGAAGCGCGCCTCCTCGCATACGACAATCCGCTCACCGCTGATCGTCACGACGCCGTCGGCCATGAGCTCGCCGAGACGGTCGTTGCGCTCGACAAGGAAGCCGGTGTCGAAACCCGATCCGCTGCTCAACTGGCCGAGATCGGCTTCGAAATCGCACATCAGCCTCTCGATGACCCTCGCCCGAAGCTTGTCCTCCTCGCTGAGAAGATATCCCTTGGCGGTCGGCAGCACCCCGAAGGCAATTCGCTCGGCATAGAGGCCGAGAGGCACGTGGTTCTGCATATAGCCGGCCGGCAGCCGCCCGATCGCAGATGCGCCGAGGCCGATCAGGCTATCGCAATCATCCGTGGTATAGCCCTGGAAGTTTCTCCTCAGCGTTCTGTTGCGCGCGGCGAGCGCCAACTGATCGTTCGGCAGTGCAAAATGATCGAGCCCAATGCGCAGATATCCGGCCTTCTGGAGCTCCTCGGCGATCACTTCCGCCTGCTCGTTCCGCTGTTTTGCGTCCGGCAGCGATGCTTCGTCGATCAGGCGCTGATTTTTCTTAAAAGCGGGTATGTGAGCGTAACCGAAAACGGCGAAACGTTCGGGACGCAGTTCTGCAGCCAGCCGGACCGTCTCGATGCAAGATTGGACAGTCTGTTTCGGAAGGCCATAAATTAGGTCGAAGTTGATGCTGCTGACGCCTGCTGAGCGCAACCCGGCGACCGCCCTTTCCGTCTGCTCAAAGGATTGCAGCCGCTTGATACCGGCCTGCACGATCGGATCGAAGCTCTGGACGCCGAGGCTTGCGCGGTCGACGCCGTTTTCGGCGAGCGCATCGATCATGGGGGCGACCAATGTGCGAGGGTCGATCTCGACTGCGACGCCGGCTTTCGCTTCAAACGTGAAGGCACTCCTGAGCTTTGCCATTAGAGCCGAAAATTCCTGCGGCTTCATGACCGACGGCGTGCCGCCGCCGAAATGCACGTACTTGACGGGCACGTCGTTTCCGGCCGCAAAAGAGACGAGCTCGATCTCTTCCTTCATCACGTCGAGATAGTCGGCGACCGGAGCGTCTTGCCGGGTGATGGTCGTGTGGCAGCCGCAGTACCAGCATATCGAACGGCAGAACGGGACGTGGAGATAAACCGAAACCGGGCCAGCCGCGGCGATATGGGCGAGATTGCCGGCATATTCATCCGGCCCCACGGCTGCAGAAAAAGCCGCCGCCGTCGGGTAACTCGTATAACGCGGAACCCGCGCATCGCCGTATTTGGCGATCAGATCATCAGACATTTTCGCATCCCTTTTCAAAACAGGATGCTTTATGACCTCCGGCCGCGCCGGCTTCCTTGTCCCAAATCAATGATGACGTCTCAGGCCAGAGTCAGCCGGATCTTTGTCCGCTGTGAAAGTCAGCACTTTCGAACCCGCCTAACATCTCGTTCTGACATGGGTCGAGCCGCGGTCCCGGCTGTTCGAAGAGACGTGCCACAAGGAAATGAGCAAGAATGACTGATACGCAAAACGGGTGAAACAAATTGGTGTCCGCGTGCTGTCGCCGGCCGAGCCATCCCACGGTTTCGGCTCGCTCCATGCGCTGGCCCCCGGCGATAGTTTGTTGATCGCCAGTGGAACTGGTGCCGGCCTAACGGCGGGAATCTCGAGCGAAGCCTACCGAAACGCGGAAGTCGTGGTCGTTTTCCAATTCCACAGGCCCTCGCCGCGGCCGCCGACGTGATCGTCAAGGTGCGCCTCGATCAATGAGGTCGCCCTGCTGTCGCCTGAAAAGACGCTAATCGCTTTCTTCTATCCCGCAGCCAACAATGAGTTGCTCAAGCGGGCTCTGCATTCGGGCGCGAATATAAGCGCCATAGACATGGTCCCGCGCATCAGCCGTGCACAGAAGATGAATGGGAAAGATCGGGGTTACCGGGCGGTCATCGAAGCGAGTGCGAACTTCAGGTGTTTCTTCACCGGGCAGATCACCGCGCGGTATTTCTAGGGTCTCCTCAGTTTTACGTCGCCTTGAGGTCCGTCAGCACCTTGTCAAAAGCATCCTTGACCGGCTTTGAGATTTCCTCCACCGCCCTGCTTGAGAGCACCCGGACTTCCTTGGCGTGCTGCAAACTTGTCTCAACGCGCTTGCGGAAAAAGGTCGACTGCTGTTCGAGGATCTGCGACGGCGAATTCGCGCCCAGCAAAGCTTGCAAATGTGAGAAGCTGGCCTCGGCGTCGGCCTGCAGTGCAGCGATCGTCTTCCACCACA
>NZ_PSOW01000031.1:0-38227 GCF_003013335.1 Rhizobium sp. H4 | reverse complement strand
TGTGGTGGAAGACGATCGCTGCACTGCAGGCCGACGCCGAGGCCAGCTTCTCACATTTGCAAGCTTTGCTGGGCGCGAATTCGCCGTCGCAGATCCTCGAACAGCAGTCGACCTTTTTCCGCAAGCGGGTTGAGACAAGTTTGCAGCACGCCAAGGAAGTCCGGGTGCTCTCAAGCAGGGCGGTGGAGGAAATCTCAAAGCCGGTCAAGGATGCTTTTGACAAGGTGCTGACGGACCTCAAGGCGACGTAAAAGCGGACTCGCACTTAAATCGCCTGGACTGATCGGGGGCGGCCTACCTTATTCATGGACGGAAAAGATGGTGACGGGGACCATCAGGTCGGGAGAGAGCTGGAAAGTGTGTCCTGCGATCTCGATAGCTCCAGCTAACAAGCTCCTGAAAACGGATCGCGGGCGGCCGGCGTGACATATTGGACGGTTTGAACTGGCGAAGAACCCACCATCTTGGTATCTAACCGCGTAGGCGGCAGGGGGCAGGGGGCAGGGAAGTGGTAATGGATTCACGCAGGGACATAGCCGAGCGGGTCATCGCGCGTTGGAAGGCGCGAGGAATCCGGATCGATGAAGACCCGGGTTTCATGGAACTGGTCGCTCTTTGGACGGCAGGGTCGATTGCGTCCGGTGAAATGCGCCGCCGGTATTCGGCGCTCCAGCGCGAGCGGTCGCTGTCCAGGTCAAATCCACTTGATGTGTATCCCTGCGACGAAGGGGCGGAGGTCGATCATCGATCGATTGCGATTCCAGACGACGAACCAGATGAACGGGGAGGTCTCGGACTGCCGGCGCAAGGGTGACTCTTACAAAGGGCTCATCACGCACCATTTCCTGGCGAGCGCGAACTTCACGAAACAGCGGGTCGACAAGCGCTGCGTCGCGTTGTGCATATTCTCGGGAAGAGTCCGAAAAATCCTTGCCACGAGCCGCAATGGCTGGCGGCTCAGCAAGGTAGAAGGTGAGGAGCGGCCGGCGGTACTGAGTCGACATCTTTATCAACTGTGGGCGTGTCGGCTCAGGGCATCTTCAAGCATGGCAAGGCGGTCGCTGCCCGCTATACAGGGTGCATCGCTAATGCCGAGCTTGTCGGCACATCTTCAACGCTGAGTCCCTCAGTCTCGTGCGCCCAGCGTCCGACAAGTTATTGTCTTCCATGGGAGTCCGGCTTGCGCAAATTGCCCCCGATGAAGGTTGGTCCGCCCGGGTCTTCCGCATGGAAAACGCGCGTTGCCTCAAAAACGCCGGTGCGCCATGCATAGGTCGTATCGTCGATCATCTGCGGCAAGACCTCCTGGTTTGTCGGACGGCCATACCATTTGGTGACGATGCGGGCGACTTTGGCGACGAGCGCGGTACTCATGCGAAGGTTCGAGTGTGCATCGAACATCTCCGGCGCCAATAGCATCGAGACCTCGTTTGGGCGAAAGGTTATTCCTTTGCTGCAAAGCCTAGCTCAACGCGGCTGACATCTAAGATCGCCCGAAGGACGTCGATGCCGAATTTGAGGCTTTCCACCTCGACATCCAGCGAGATGCCCTCGGTGACTGTGCCTTTTGCGTTAGCGATTACCACCTCCTCCAGGTCTTCGAACCACTGAGGACTGTTCCCTTTGTGAAGCTTCGATAGTTCCGCAATCGCGACACTAAATGCCGATTGGACCGCGATTAGAGCGGCGCCGAGCTTTCGTTCGTCTACACCCGAGATGCAAACAATGGGGCTGTTTTTCTCATCCATGGGCTGTTCCTCTGCTGGCTCGCCACGAAAACTCTATTTCAACTAATAGGCGACAGAGTCGTCGATCGCCGACGAATGCAAATAGGCCCGTAGGCTGGAGTCTCGGGTAGTTAGATCAACGAATACGCGATGCTGGGGGTGGACCATGTGGAAATGGTGGATGCGCTTGAGGCCTGTTGAAATCTGGGTCCAGCTTCCGAACGTTCCAACCGGCGGCAATGCCTCTAGGCCGTACGCGTCGCACCTCCTGGTACGCGATAGCGGGTAATCCTTTGTACGAACTGGCTCGCATGCAAGGTCGCCCGAAGGACACAAGTGCCGAGCCTGGGCTTTCCGGCCATAGTCTTCAGTGAGACGTCTGTTGCTTCCACAACTCAACATATTCCGGCGAGCGGCATAAACCTGCAAACTCATTGTTTTTGATCCGCACGCGTCATACCTGGCCTGCACCCCACCGCCATGGCTTCGGCAAAAGGCCTTTTACTCAAAACGCAGGGACCTAGTTTGGCCCGTTTGTCAGGCAGCATCACAAAAAGATCTGCGGAAGGCTCGTCCCGCTTTGCGCGCTCAGGTGCGCCCGCAGTCGATCTGGCAGCGGATTGTTATTCAGGTACACTTTGCAATGAGGCGGAAGCTGCGACAGAATGTACGGCAGTGCAGTTCGCCCGTCGCCAAGTCCTCTCAGGTTGTTTCCACGAACGCTAAGCTCCTCCAGCCCCCTCGGCAGGTTAGGGGGCAGGTGGGTCAGTTCATTACTGTCGGTGCTGAGCCACTTTAGGGTGGCCGGGAGGTCCTCGGGTAGGCTAGTCAGTTCATTGTGAGGGACTTCGAGCCTCGTGAGCTTTGCAGGAAGGCGCTCGGGCAGGCGAATTATATTATTGAGTTCGGCGCGGAGATCCGTCAATTCGAGGGGGAGATTCTCCGGCAGGTGCGCGATTTCGTTGCGGGTGACATGAAGCTCCCTGAGCTCAGGCGGCAGGTTATCGGGCAAACTGGTCAGCCGGTTGTGGTTGACGTAGAGATACTTTAGTCCGGAAGGAAGCTCGTTCGGCAATCTGGTCAGCCGGTTGCCGTCGACGTAGAGCGTCTCGAGCATGTCCGGAAGAACCTCAGGCAGCGTGGTCAGCTGGTTGTCGCAGGCAGAGAGCTTTCGCAGACCGGGCGGGAGGTTGTTGGGCAGCCTGCCCAACCGGTTGTCATTGGCGTTGAGCCGCTGGAGGCCGGCCGGTAAGGTGGGGGGCAGTGCCGTTAGGGACAGCGATGTTAAGTTCAGGGGGGCACGAAAATTGCGGGTTTCCGTCCAGGCCTCGATCCGTGCCATTGCCTCGTGCCGGTCCTCGTCCTGCTCCTGCTGCCCGTCTTCCGCCCAGGCCAGTAAAATTTCTTTCAGTGCCGCTTCGCCGGACGAGGAGCCAGTCAAGCCTTCAACCCAGTTAAAGGTGTCTTCACCGCCTTGTTCGGAACTATTGCCAACACCCCCCTGCCTTCTGCCGTACATTGCGTCGTTCCTTAGGTCATTGCGTCACTGCTGATGTTACTTCCGTCGCGACCTTTCCTTCCAATACCAAATTCGTATCCCGTTATGCTTCGGGGGCATGGCCAGCGTCCTCCCTCGAGCTGGACAGCGCATGATTTTTATCGCGACGTTGAACAATCCCACCATTGACATGCTGCGCAAACTCGGCCTGACAGGCATGGCCAGCGCCTATCAGGAACTCGAAACGCAAATAGAAGCGAGACACCTTCGAGCATGGTGAAAGGCTTCGACTGCTGCTCGAGGCGGCCACGCTCCGCCAGAAGCGCTTCGAGGCGAGAGCCCGCCCTGCAAAGCAGCGCTGTAACGCCCAGATCGAGAACGCTGATTTTTGCGCCGCCCGCGCCCTGATCGCAATTTCGTGACGCCGAGTGATAAAGGTATTTCATCCACCAGTTTCAGCTTGGTGGAGACCTAAACCAGACGCATTTGGAGCCGCTTGCGGCCGATTTCGCGTGGCAACTCCATCTAACTGAGGCGCAAGTTCCCGGAACAAACGCTCACGCGCGATAACCTTTCCTCATTTTCGGGCAATCTCGCAGTGTCACGTTGATTTGGTAGGTCAGCTTACGACGCCGAAGCCGTTACGCTTTTTCTCTACGCCTGCAGGGCCCTGCCGACTTAAAGGCAACGACTTCCGGACAGCCGAGGCCCAGAACCAGTTCACCTTGACATCGTGTCACTCGGGCGTAACAGGCGGCAGCCCGAGTGTCGCAATAAGCTTCATTATCGACGGCGTGGGTGGACCCGGTGTCGGCGGCGGCATGGAGACGATGGACCCGAGCCGCGGAGGCGTTGCCATAACGCCAATCATCGTGCCGATAATGGCGATCCCATCGCCGCTGATTTCGATGGCCTGCGGGCCGGTTCTGCCCGATACTACAAGGCGGATCTTGTCGGGTGTTACCTCGACGCGGCTACCTAAGGCCGCTGCGGCAGGGGAGTCGGGCGCGGCGCCGCCCGAGGTCAGGAGGAAGTGTCTCTTGACGTCGATGCTGTAGATATTCCCGACCTCGACGGTATGATTCTTCTGGGCCTTCAAATAGACCTCCTCACGGCCCTGCTTGTCCTCAAAGCGCAGTTCATTGTAGGCATTAGCGGCGCCGCCATCGGTATGCGTCCGGAAGGTCGACCGCGTTTTGTCGGTCGGCAGGGTTTCAGGCGGCAGATTTGAGCCATTGTATACGACGCCGGTCACCAGGGGCGTGTCGGGATTGCCGTGGATGAAATCAACCACGACCTCATGGCCGATCCGTGGGACGACCAGGTTGCCAAAACCCTTACCAGCGAAGTTCTGGGCCACCCGAATCCAGCAGGAGCTGTTCTCGTTCTTTCCGCCTTCTCGGTCCCAGAAGAACTGAACCTTCACACGGCCGTACTTATCCGTCGCGATCGACTCGCCCTCGGGGCCCACGACGACGGCCGTCTGCGGTCCGTGAATCAACCGCGCCGGTGTGCGGCGCCTCGGTCGGTACTGGGTGGTCGCGGGGATAATCTCTACGTTGCTGTGATAGAGGAACCGCTCGCCCTTCCCCCCCACGGTGTCCGCAGTGAGATCGTCCCCCACCTCACCGATGACAGTGAAGTCCTGTCCGACTGCCAGAAAGCGATCGGTGGGTTTCGGGCGGGAACCGACCTGGCCGTAGTAGAAGGGATTTGCCGCCTTGAATAATGACCCGGTCGTTATCTGGCGCGCAGTGCTTTCGATCCGCGCGCGATAAGCGTTGCAGGCGAGTTCCTCGGCACGGATGGTGGCGTAGAAATCGCCATCGCTTTTTTTTGTATACTGGCCTGGATACTCGAAGACCTCCCGCATTGCCGTGCAGCCGCTGCTTGCCGACGAGGTCTCGCCCGTTCTGACCGCCACGCTCTCCCGCGGTCGGGTGATGGCGCTTCCCGTGAGCTTGCATGGCGGAATGCCGCCTGTCCTCACGGGAGGAACACGCGCGACAGACGTCAGTTCTGCCATCGGCTTCTCATGGTCATAGTCCCTGAGAACGACCTTGTTCGGCTGTAGCGATACGACCTCGTCCCAATGCAGGATGACATCTTCTTGGTAAAGACTTCGGGCAGGCCTGAGATTGTGGTGGGTCTCTACGATCTCAGGCGTGCAGGCCATGTGACTCGCGGCGTTGTCGACCAGCACCAGGTCATGTTGGTCCTCAGCATGTTCAAAATAGTAGTAGATGCCGTCCTGCTCCATGAGGCGGCTGACGAAGGCCAGATCCGTTTCATCGTACTGGACGCAATATGGGCGCTGTGGGAACCGTCGGGCGGTCTGATTCTTGAAATTGCCTTTATGTTCTCGAAAAATCGTGGTGATGATCTCGATGCTCGTCTTGTTCTGAAAGACCCGACTGTTAGAGCGATGCTCGAGCAATGAAATCCACGGCCGCACCTGCGCCACGTAGTTGAGGTGCTCGGTATCGTCGAGGCCGAGATATTGGAAGCGCGTAACAACACCGTTGAAGAAGCGGGTTTGCGAGTCCTTGAGCTTAAGGCCGATTGTCAGGTTTTGACCGGGGATCGTAGCAAAGTTCTGAACTGGATTGCGGCTGGCGAGCTTCACCTCGTAGAGGAAAGGTTCCCCCAGCCGCTCGGTGCCACTGAGCCGCCGGAGAGAGATTTCATTCAACTCGGACGCGGCCGAAGTGACCGCAACAAAACGATTGTGCCTTAAGAGACTCTCGATTCTTGACTCGACCATGGTGGTGTGTGTTCCGCAGATTTGATGAGAAGGCGCGGTTGCGCCCGATGGCGTGAGTAGGATGCTGCCGAAGCCATCGGCGAAGATGCCGAAAAGCGTTTATTTCGTGCATCGAAATCGCCGACCGTTGCTCAGCCAAGATGTCTTGCTGGCCCGCATCGTCAGAGCCAAGCGGGGGAGGGCGGGGTGAAGAAAGCGTGTGGGTCTCTTGGAACTCACCCACGCTAAATCCCACCCAAATCTCGCCATGCGGCCTTGTAACATCGATGAGTTGGCGGATTCCGGCGGTGCTAGCGACGACGTGTCTCCTGGAAGATTCAACCAGGCCCAGGGCGCAGCGCCCGAGCGGACAACCACGGTGGTCGAGTTTCGCCGCGATCGTCGGCTCGATAGGCCTCTCCGCTGCTGAAGCCTCAAGGGCGTCAAAATGGCGATAACGTTCCAAAGAGGCGTCACGGCGAATTTTGCAAAGGGCCTTGGCGGTCCCATTGCAGTTTGCGTTGAGCTTACTGAAGAGAGTCGAGCTTCCGATGCTTGTCATAACGGGCCTTCCAAGCCGCCGCCCGCCGTGCCGCCGCACTTGGTATCGAGGTTACGTGGGCCATTCACCCGTTCCAGATCGATCTCGCCAAGGAGATCTTCTCCCCGCCCGAAAAGAAGGTCGAGCGGGCCCGCCGCATCATGGATGTCCGTTTCAGGAGAGTGCCATGCGGCAGCCGGTGGGCCCCGGTCAGTCGGGGTAGTTGTCAAGTCATCGGCGTGCTGGCGCGTTTTCCGCTTGCCCATCCAACTGGACCATCCGAGTCTGCCGCAGCGACCCAACTGCACTTCCGGGACCTGCTCCTGACGGAGAACGAGGTTAATCTCCCAGTCAAGTTCATCTCCAAGGTAGTTGCAGATGATCTCCGCTATCGACTTAAGGCCGGGAGCTGCGGGCAGAAGCGATTCGTAATGAGCCAGGCTGAGGGGACCCACAATGAGTCGGAACCGATGGTGCCACACTCTGACCCTCGCACCTGCAATAGCGTTGCTGTTCAGCGTGCCCGTGGCCGGGTCGCGGCCCAGGAGGCAGAGCGATATGCGGGGCAGATCCACCCACTTTGGGACAAATTCACGGATATCAACCGGCGCCTCGACGAAGCTGGCGAGGATGGCAGCGAGCCCCTCGGCGTTGCGGGTGTGTGAGGCGAGACGGCCGGTGAAGTGGAGTTTGGCCAGATCAGGCATAGCATCCCGCGCGCGCAGGGAGGTCATCCCGAAGCCGGCTAGCGCGCCGAGCTGAAGGGCAAATCGATCTTCTTGTGGCCTGTCATAGCTCACGGTCGGTTCGCCCTCCGCCCATGCGCGGAAGAAGAACGAGGCCATTCGATGATGAAAGGTATCAGCAAATCGGATCAGCGTCTCATCCGCGGCGTTGTGCTGCCGGAGAAGGGCGTACTCCGTCAGATGCAATGGGAGGGGACCGTGGGGTCCAAACAAGCCGAAGGCGTAGGTGGAGATTACGGGGTCGTTCTCCTCGTGCGCAGTCACGCCCGCGATCGATCGAGTCGGAAATGCAAGGGAGGGCTGCTGGGCGATCCGCACGCGATCCAGGCTGGGACCGCTCGATTCTCCCAGCCGAGGCCGATCTGAGCAGATTGCATCGATCCGCCGCAGAGCCTGGAAGAAGTCGCAGGCATGCGGTTCGGCCCTGAGCGAGCTTAGGAAGTCGCCGAGTGCCCCCGAAATCAAAGGATCGCCCGGCGGCCGGCCATCGTCGGCCATCGCATTACCTCCCCGCGCTGTAGCGTCGAGACGACCATCTCGGTGAAGCTGTTGATGGATACGTATTTCGCGAAGAACTGGTTGAGCACGGAGGCGAGCGGAAAGATGCCAACGCCTTCGAAGGCCGCTTCGTCCAGGATGATACCAACCTCAATCCCACGTGCTACGGCGGCTTGTCCACCGCTGGACAATCGCCTGACCGCAGGCCTGGACCGAATCTCCCGGATCCCGTCGATCTGCCGTGAGGCGAAGGCATTGACTGGATCGACGTAGAGGCGGAGGAGTTCACGTAGCGCTTCTGCGCCCCGGTGGTCGTTCCTATCGGAATTGCTGATCGAGAGGTAGTTCAGTGAAAGATGGCTAATTAATCGCCAAGTGATATCGCCATTGGCGAAGGAGTGGCGCGGTCGGCTCGGGGGCGATACGCACCGGGTGGCGGTAACTGGAGCGCCGATTTCCAGGGTGAAGTCTGTCTCGTCCCGGCCGATCGGCAGCAGCAGCGCCAGATCCCGGTTCGAGCACAGGCAGTTTACAGACAAATGCCGGAGTTCCGCCGAATAGGGAGCCGCTTGGCGATCAACTAGAGAAACGAACGTTTCGCTGCCGATGTAGCCAGTCCGCGCGCCATTTAGACGCTGGTGCTCCGACATGAGGCGCTGCTCCCGGCGGATCGCGTAGTATCTGGAATGCTGCTCCTCCTGACCGTGCGCGCTGATGCTATAGAACGGGTAGAACCTCACGGGAGCCGCTTCGTTTTTCGCCCCGTCTCCGCTCATCTCGAGGATCGAGTGGACCTCAAAGTCGAGCGGCCTCATCCTGTCAACAATCACATGATGCTCGGTGTTCTTGTCGCTCACGTGGACGAGATCTGCCTGGCGTTCGAAGAGATTAATCGCGGGCGTTGCGAAGAGAACGATATTTTGGGGTCCGAGCTGTCGTTCCAGCCGTGGCTCGACACGTCTGAGTGCGAAGACGATCTCAAGGGTCTCGGCAGTTGACAGGGCTACTGCGTCTGCCAGCCCGCTAACCTCGACGAACAACGTCCGCTCCGCGAGGGCGAAATACTCCTGTAGGAGACGGTACCCGTCGAAAGAGCGTGGCACCTCGGGCAGGAGAGCACAGCTCGGCTCCAAACCGCGTTGCTGCAGCGCATGAACCGGAATCTTTTCCTGCCAAGGGATAGGCCGGCCGACCGGACGGGCTATGATATTGCATGCGTCACCGAGAAGCTGTTCGGCGAGTGCGGCGCCGATGCCACCGGGGCCTGTTAGGTGCAGTGTGAGAGCCTCTAGTCCGAGTTTATTGAACGGCATGCCATTGGTGGTGCGAAGGCGTAGTCGCAAAGCAGCCTTCGCATCTTGCCGGGCCGGAAGATCCAGTGCGGCGATCTGCCCCGGCGTCGAAAAATAATCGGCAGCGCTCACCACAATTGGCCAGAGATGCACATCATGGGCCGTGCGGAACTCGCAATGTGTGACGGCGCCCGGAGCAAGACGGCCCAAAAGCTTGGTTCCCCGCGGCACGAGGTATCCATTTTCAAGTCGTCCGGCATCCTGGTCGGGCTCGAAACGGACGATCGTCATCGAGGGGAGCGGCGGTAGAAAATGCGGATAGACCATCTCCAGGAGGTGCTGGGTGAATTCCGGAAAGCGAGACTGAAGCTTCAATTGCACCCGCGCCGCCATGAAAGCGAAGCCTTCCAGAAGCCGCTCGACGTAGGGGTCGGCGACCTCCGCTGATTCCATCCCGAGCCGGGCGGCGACCTTCGGGAATGCGCGGGCGAACTCGGCCCCCATCTCGCGCATATAAGCAAGTTCGTCGTTGTACAGTCGCAGGAGCCGGGGATCCATCAGCTTATCTCTGTACCGAGATGAACGCGGGCGGATTCGAGCTCGGAATCTACCTCCGTACGCATCACCATTCGCACCGGCAACGGCTGCGCCCACAGATCGGCTTCGATCCTAAAGCGAAAAGTGCCGCAACCCTGACCATCGTCCAGGACCGTGACCTTCAGGGTGTCCGGTAAGAGACGCGGCTCAAAGCGCTGAAGGCTCTCGATTATCGCTTCGCGCAATGCGCTCTTATCCATCCCTTCGCGAATTTGTCCGCTGAGAGGCCAGGCACCATAATTAAGTGCACTGGCCGCTACGTGAGGGTACGCTTGTAGATCTACGGTTGCACCCAATTGATTGGTGTTCAACAACCAGGAAACATCGCGTAGAATCACCTCTTCCAGTTGGCGAACAGAGAAGCTGCGCTTGTCCTGCGCTTCACACGAGCTGCGCGGCTCATCGTCCGTAAGCCGGTCCAGGAGGGATGGTTGCACGAGATCCCGCTTAACATCTCTGCCCATGTTACAATCTCCAGGTGCAATAGCGACGAGTCGATCCGTCGTTTTCGCGCGCAGCCCCGAATATTCCCGGGTTGCCGATGGCCCCATCAGCCGACGAGCCTATTGAAGTCGGTGCTGTTCGCGATTTGGTTCCAGATGCCCTCGCCGGCTTTGGTAAGAGCGCCTTTTTCATCCTGCCTGTAATAAATGACCTTGCAGGCGCCGAACCGGAATGTGATCGTCTCCTCGGGGGCCTCTTCCGCATAGGACCACTCGACCTTCTCGACTACCAGCATGTTGAAACTCCAGTGCAAGAACAGGTTCGATTCTGATGTAGCTTGTCCGCTCCCCGTCGCTTTGAAAAGTTTCAGTTCGACGCTATTGAAGTGGGCGCCGCGACCACAGGCAACGTACAGAGAGGGCGATGACGTATCCACCTGCTTCTTGATAGTGAAGACCTCGAATTCGGCCTTGCCCGCGCCCGCCCCGGCGGTATGAGGCCCAATGTTCAGCTTGTTTTCGAGTGAAAAGCTCCATTCGTCCGCTAGGGTGATACCGTCCTTTAGAATGATAGATTCGCCCTTGGGCAAAATGCCGTCCTTGGACGCTTGCGTGAATTTTATAACCGCGTCGAACGCCATGATGGACTTTCCTTTTCTCGTTGATCTGATTGGGCCTGGATTGCATCGGCCAGCCCGGGGCAGCTATTCCGGAGTTTTGGCGCCGAGAACGGAGCACAATCATCTGCGGGTTTTCTCAGTCCTTGCGGGCGGATGGCAGGCGCGAGACAAGTCTCAAAGAGATGGTTAGGCCTTCGAGCTGGTAGTGTGGCCGCATGTAAAATCTCGCAACGTAATATCCGGGATTATCTTCGACCTCTTCCACCTTGACCTCGGCTGAGGAGAGCGGCTGCTGTGCCTTACTCTCTTCGCTCCCAAGCTCGGGCGAGGGGTGGACATAGCCCTGAATCCATTGGTTGAGCCACTCCTCGACCTCGTGGCGCTCCTTGAACGTGCCAATCTTGTCCCGGACCATACACTTCAAATAATGTGCGAAGCGGCAGGTTGCGAAGATGTAGGGTAGCCGTGCACTGAGTTCGGCGTTCGCTGACGCGTCGGGGTCTTCGTATTTGACCGGCTTGTTAATAGTTTGAGCGCCAATAAATACGCCGAGGTCCGTGTTTTTGCGGTGCAACAGCGGTAGAAGACCGTTTTTGGACAGTTCGGCCTCACGGCGGTCGCTGATCGCGATCTCAGTGGGGCATTTTAGGTCGACGCCACCGTCGTCGCTGCGGAAGGTATGTACCGGCAGACCCTCGACCAGGCCGCCGGATTCGACGCCACGAATTCTGGAGAGCCAGCCATAGAGCTTGAACGAGCGCGTGATATTTACGCCCATGGCGTAGGCTGCGTTCGTCCAAAGGTATTTCTCGCTGTCGCCGCCGTCTGTGTCCTCCTCGAAGGCGAATTCATCGACCGGGTTGGTTTTGGCCCCGTAGGGCAGCCGGCCAAGGGTGCGTGGTAAGGTCAGGGCCACGTACCGAGAGTTCTCGCTCTCGCGGAACGCCCGCCAAGGGGCATGTTCGGGCGTGAGGAAGATTTTTGTGATGTCACGCGGGTTCGCAAGCTCACGCCAAGAATCCATCTGCAGCAGATGTGGTGAGACGGCAGATATAAGCGGTGAGTGGCTCGCCGCCGCGATCTGCGCCAGTCCCGAAAGCAACTCTACGTCCGGTGGGGTATGGTCGAAATAGTAGTCGGCAATCAGGCAGCCATAGGGTTCACCGCCGATTTGGCCGTATTCGTCTTCGTAAATTTTTTTGAATAGCGGACTCTGATCCCAGGTGACACCCTTATATTTCCGCAGAGTTCGGGACATCTCCACCTTTGAAACTGGGAGAACGCGAATCTTCAACGTTTCATCGGTTTCGGTGTTGATGGCAAGGTGATGCAAGCCCCGCCAAGCTGATTCCACGCGCTGGAAATTTTCGTGATGGAGGATCTCGTTGAGTTGTGCAGAAAGCTTCTGGTCGATCGAAGCAATCATTGCTTGGATAGTCGTGACGACATCGTCGCTGATTAGCGACGTGTTTTGAAGTGCCTGCTCGGCCAGTGTTCGGACGGCACTCTCCACCAAGTCACGGGAGTGGTCCGAGCGGATCTTGAACTCGAATCGAAGCATGCGGGTGAAATCGCCGAGATCAACGGTGGCGACCTGTACATCTGTGGCATCTGCAGGCATCATGATCAGTTCTCCTCTGTGTCTGGGGATGGCAATGGCGGAGCGGCAACCAATGCATCAGGCTTCTCAGTCTCGATGCCATTGCCGAGGGCGCTTAGCAGTGCCGAATCCGCGAGGAAGTGGGTGAGCAACTCTTCGGCACCGTTCTTACCGTCCATATAGGCCAGCAGATTGGAGAGCTCCGTTCGCGCCTCGAGCAGCCTGCTAAGGCTGTCGACCTTGCGCGCCACGGCCGCCGGCGAGAAATCTTCGAGCCGCTCGAACGTCAAGTCGACAGCGAGTTGGCCTTCTCCGGTCAATAGGTTCGGCACCCGCATCACCACCCTGGGCCTCAGCGATCTGAGCCGATCATCGAAATTGTCGATATCGATCTCCATCATCTTGCGCTCCGCGACAGGGGCAAGCGGCTCGGCAGCATTGCCGGCGAGGTCGGACATCACGCCGACCACGAAGGGAAGCTGAACCTTCTTCTGAGAGCCATAGGTCTCGACGTCGTATTCGATCTGTACGCGAGGCGGACGAACCCGCGCGATGAACTTTTGACTACTCGCCTTTGTCATGTGTTCCACTCTCCTGATAGGGAAGATTGCGCACGTCACGTGCCCTCGCCGACCGCCAGACCGGCAATCGAACGGTATTGGGCAACCCCTTCTGGCGCCAACTCTTTGATAAGAGCCATGAAGTCCTTCGAGACAAGTCGCTGCGCGCGCTCCAGGAGGGCTGGCAGCGGGCTCGCGGGCTCATTCACCTGGTACCAGTGGCAAATGCGGCCAAGAATTTCGACAACGTCATCGCGGTTGCGGATCACTTCGGGGTAAGAGGCCTTGCTAGAGTCTGGCAATGGAGATGCCGGGGCTGCAGGCTGGGCCCTTTTCCGATGGGCGTCGACCAGATCCTTGGCCTGGGTGAGTAGCACTATCAGAGGGTCGAATCGAACGGCCTCGTCACTCGCGACGTGCTGCCGAACACTCGCGTCTAGATGGGTGGCGGCTGCCAGGCTGGCGTGGAGACCAGTGCTGATCTGCTCGAGCTGCAGTGGATCGGTGTCGATGAAGGCGTGCTCGATGGTCGAACGATCAATTTCCGTAGATTGGGACCGTAGCGCACCAGCCCAATCGCGGAGCGTGAAAGTCCCGAATTGCCTGGAGGAGGTGAGTGGGACTTGGCGTATTTCTGCCAAGAGCCCGGAGAGATCGCAGAGGCTCGCTAGAGCGTTGAGGCGAACGGTCTGATCTTCGTCATCTTCTGGATCCGGTCGCGGATGTAGCTCTGACCAGTAGAGCTCGACATAGGCCGCGAGCAGCTCAAGCCCCCGACTTAGACCAGAGAAGCCGAACTGACTGAGGGCGGATCGTGTGAGCAAGATTCCGACTCTTAGATCCTTAGTGCGGGCAGAAAGGTCGAGGCCAAGCCGCCACACCTCTGTCCAATCGGGAGCCTCCTCGGTGGCGATGGAGTCGCCTATCTGCTGGTGCGGCTTGCCATGCGACGCTATCTCCAGCTCCAGGAAGCTCAAATCGTAATCGAGAGCATCCCCGCATGCGTTGCCGTCGCTGATCGGTTTTAATAGATGATCTGCATCGAGCATGACCCAAATCCCAGTTTTCCCGACATAAAAGATCGTCGCGCCTCTGTTTCTCAATGTTTAGCAATGAGCAGACGCGATTGCTCATGCACAATCGACATTCGTATATGTCGTGAATGCTTGGGGCGTGAATGCCGCCGCTTCGGATCTTGACGCAGCTATGTGCTGCTCAGGCGCGAGGGACACCTTGTGAACAACAAGAAGCTCTTCCGGGTCCATCGGGAGGAGAAGCTCACGATGCGCAAGCGCCGTGGCCGGAAACGAGCGAAAGGCAAGCGTTGGTGTTGATCCCGCTGGCTGCCAATGATCGTTGGCGCGGGTTCAGGCTTCTGATGGTCGTGAGGAAAGCCGGACTCTCGTCGCCGATACTTCGCTCTCCGGCCTGCGGTCGCCTGTGGACTGGATCGGGTTATCGAGGAGCGTGGCAAGCCAAGCACTCTGGCCTCGGCTAACTAACCCTGCAGAGTTCGCCCAGATCGGCAACCCGCGACGTGATGCAGTGCTGCGCAGCCGGAATGGTCTCCGCACCTAAACCCGCCGATGCCGCCGCAGATGCGCAACCCACCGCTGGAGCGAACCCCAAACTGGATAAACTTGACGGTACAAGCTCAGCCAGATTGAATTAACATCGTCGGGCAGTCGTTGCAAAGGGCAACCTGCGGAGTACCGTTGCAAACGTGAGCCTGAAGGCCTCCAACTACGAAGTCTTCGCGCGGCCGCCTCCGCGCCAGTTGCTGCATAAGGTGGATGGCGTCCTCGGCGATCGCTCTTGGGGGTGTCGGCGCCATCGCGCGTGCAGCGACCCGGCGTCAGTGGTAGAACGGCTCGAGCACTTCAACGGCATTATATCTCCTGCGCTCCGCCGGACCGCCGCACGAGGCATATAGGGCGACAATCTGGATGAGATCCGTATTGACCGCATGTAACGATGCTCCCCGAGATTCGCACGTTGCCTCATTCATTTTGCTCCCAGTTGGAGCGAAGGAGTGGGGTGCGGAGATGGCGGGGTTTCGCAGCGGCCGGCCTCCTTCGTGAGCGCCATTGCCGTTTTCGACGGAAGTCGAAGGTTAATAACCATCGTCGCGGTATTTACTTTTGACAATGGGTGTGATGCGGCTTTGCGTGATCTTCTAAAAAGAATCGAGTCCCGCCGCCAATCCCCCGTTCTATCGCGCACCTACCGCATCCCAACGTGACTGTCGACCCTGCTTCCATTAGTCGTGCAGGGCAACCACGCGGTCTCTCGTGCAGATCCCTGCGATTTCGAATTGACGGACACCGACCCCGTTTGACGGTCGTGGAGTGCACGCACTTAGTCACCCTAGCCGCCCGCGCACTGCAACCCCGCTGTAGCGATCCTTCTACCTCTATGCTAAAGAAAGTTTTGGAAAAACTTGCCTCGTCGCCATCGTTCGACGGCGGCCTTGGCGCCAATCTTGCGAGGAGCGGGCTGATGGTCGCAGCGGCATGCGAGCCGACATTCTGCGCTCCCGACCGTCGAAGACGAGGTCGCTCTCGGCGTGTTAGTCAGCCGGAATGCGCCGGCCGTCGTGCCCCTAAATATCGATCTCGAGCCAGGTATTGGCCTCCAGACTGAAGAAAAATTCGGCGCTCTCACATGCTCATGCAATCCCGTGGTGGACAACCAACGCACATGATGGTGCAGTTCCTAGGGAATGTGGTGATGAGTCATGAGCCGTCCTATATCACCTTGAACGCTGCCCTCCTGGCTATCCGTTTCTTCGAGGCACCCACGATTATGGCGGCATCGGCGGCGCTGAGATCGGGATGGGCCGCCTTCAGTGCGTCTGCCCACGCCCCCTTGCTCTGCCCCGGCAGCTGCGGTGTCTGCCTAGCGATTTCGTCCAGCCTCGCCTGGTCCTGGGCCGACACCGTCTGGAACGCCGTCCTCACGGCGATATCGCGCCTTACGGCACCCACGACTATGGCGGCATCGGCGGCGCTGAGATCGGGATGGGCCGCCTTCAGCGCGTCCGCCCACGCCCCCTTGCTCTGCCCCGGCAGCCGCGGTGTCACCGCCGCGATTTCGTCCAGTCTCGCCTGGTCCTGGGCCGACACCGTCTGGAACGCGGCCCTTTTAGCAATATCCTGCTTTACGGCACCCACGATTATGGCGGCATCGGCGGCGCTGAGATCGGGATGGGCCGCCTTCAGCGCGTCCGCCCACGCCCCCTTGCTCTGCCCCGGTAGCTGCGGTGTCTGCCTGGCGATTTCGTCCAGCCTCGCCTGGTCCTGGGCCGACACCGTCCGGAACGCCGTCCTCCTTGCAATATCGTCCTTAAAAGAGCCCACGGTTATGGCGGCATCGGCGGCGCTGAGATCGGGATGGGCCGCCTTCAGCGCATCGGCCCAGGCCGCATTGCTCCCCCCCTGCCGCGGTGTTGCCGCCGCGATTTCGTCCAGCCTCGCCTGGTCCTGGGCCGACACCGTCCGGAACGCCGCCCTTTTAGCAATATCCTGCTTTATGGCACCCACGATTACGGCGGCATCGGCGGCGCTGAGATCGGGATGGGCCGCCTTCAGCGCGTCCGCCCAGGCCGCATTGCTCTGCCCCGGCAGCTGCGGTGTCTGCCTAGCGAGTTCGTCCAGCCTCGCCTGGTCCTGGGCCGACACCGTCCGGAACGCCGCCCTCCTGGCGATTTCGTCCTTTGCGGCGCCCACGATGGTGGCGGCATCGGCGGCGCTGAGATCGGGATGGGCCGCCTTCAGCGCGTCCGCCCAGGCCGCATTGCTCCGCCCCTGCCGCGGTGTCACCGCCGCGATTTCGTCCAGCCTCGCCTGGTCCTGGGCCGACACCGTCCGGAACGCTGCCCTCACGGCGATATCGTCCTTTAAGGCGCCCACGATTGTGGCGGCATCGGCGGCGCTGAGATCGGGATGGGCCGCCTTCAGCGCGTCCGCCCACGCCCCCTTGCTCTGCCTCGACTGTCGCGGTGTTTGCCTGGCGATTTCGTCCAGCCTCGCCTGGTCCTGAGCCGACACCGTCCGGAACGCCGCCCTTTTTACAATATTATGCTTTACGGAACCCACAATTATGGCGGCATCGGCGGCGCTGAGATCGGGATGGGCCGCCTTCAGCGCGTCCGCCCACGCCCCCTTGCTCTGCCCCGGCAGCCGCGGTGTCTGCCTAGCGATTTCGTCCAGCCTCGCCTGATCCTGGGCCGACACCGTCTGAAAAGCCGCCCTCCTGGCGATAACCCGCTTTACGGCGCCCACGATGGCGGCGGCATCGGCGGCGCTGAGATCGGGATGGGCCGCCTTCAGTGCGTCCGCCCACGCCCCCTTGCTCTGCCCCTGTAGCTGCGGTGTCTGCCTGGCGATTTCGTCCAGCCTCGCGTGGTCCTGGGCCGACACCGTCTGGAACGCTGTCCTTTTAGCAATATCCTGCTTTACGGCATTCACGATTATGGCGGCATCGGCGGCGCTGAGATCGGGATGGGCCGCCTTCAGCGCGTCCGCCCACGCCCCCTTGCTCTGCCCCGGCAGCCGCGGTGTCACCGCCGCGATTTCGTCCAGTCTCGCCTGGTCCTGGGCCGACACCGTCTGGAACGCGGCCCTTTTAGCAATATCCTGCTTTACGGCACCCACGATTATGGCGGCATCGGCGGCGCTGAGATCGGGATGGGCCGCCTTCAGCGCGTCCGCCCACGCCCCCTTGCTCTGCCCCGGTAGCTGCGGTGTCTGCCTGGCGATTTCGTCCAGCCTCGCCTGGTCCTGGGCCGACACCGTCCGGAACGCCGTCCTCCTTGCAATATCGTCCTTAAAAGAGCCCACGGTTATGGCGGCATCGGCGGCGCTGAGATCGGGATGGGCCGCCTTCAGCGCGTCCGCCCACGCCCCCTTGCTCTGCCCCGGCAGCTGCGGTGTCGCCGCCTTGATCTCGTCAAGCCTCGCCCGGTCCTGGGCCGACACCGTTCGATACGCCGCCCTCCTGGCGATAACCCGCTTTACGACGCCCACGATTACGGCGGCATCGGCGGCGCTGAGATTGGGATGGGCCGCCTTCAGCGCGTCCGCCCACGCCCCCTTGCTCTGCCTCGACTGCCGCGGTGTCTGCCTGGCGATTTCGTCCAGCCTCGCCTGGTCCTGGGCCGACACCGTCCGGAACGCCGCTCGATTGACGAGATCGCCCGTTGAGGCCCCCACGATTATGCCGGCATTCGCGGCGCTGAGATCAGGCGCCAACGCCAGCGGCCTTTGAGCATATAACGTCTGCCTGCGGCTGGGCCTGGGATCTGCGTCCTTCTCAGTAGTCCACCTCTTGCGCCCGCCACCGGTCGGATCGCTGGGCTCCGCGGGCACCTCGGACATGGCCGAATGCTCCTCTCTTCCACCCGGCACCTCGGTGGGCCCGGCAACCGCTGAGGCTTCTAAATTCCCAAGGCCATGCAGCCCCCCGCGCTGAGGGCCAGTCTCCAGCGGCTGGCCCTCGACGAGGTGAATAGTGCGATCGGCATTATTGTATTCATCTGTTGTCCTCGTGAGGTTGAACGCGGTCTCTGCCGGGACGACCGGAACTCTCGTCAGTTCCGTCATGTCAGCCATCATTTGCGGGGTTTGTTCTTCAGGGCTTTGAAGCTCGGTCGGCGGGCTTGGCTGGTCGACGCTTAGCCTTTCCACGTAACGCAATACCGAATTCTCTTGCCAGATGTCGTCCGAATTGAAGTTGTCGGCCACTTGATCGACACGCGCCACTGAAGACTGCGCTCTTTGATCCGCTGGGTGCCGGCCCTCATCCGGCCGCGAAGAGCCCTGCCCCTTAGTCCGAGGGTCCCTGTCAACCATGCTCACCCCCCTGGGATATGGCCTTCAGGAAACAAGGGGTCAGCTGTCGGGCACCGACTGCTGACGGAAGGTCAGAATTTATCAGGGGCTCAAGCGACTTAACCAGAGTGCAAGGGGCGCGACTGCGACCATCGACCGCTCCAGCTTGCCGAGCCTCGTTCGGACGCCGCTCAATCACCGTGGGTCCCGTTTTTTGCTGTTGTGGCATGGGGCGGCTCTGCGGAATCGAGCTCAGGTGACGGGAGGCCGGCAGATCCCGAAGACATGGCCAGGCCGTTGATAACTGGTAGCGTAAACGCATCATTGCAGCAGAACCTCAAAAACCACGGAGAAGAGCCCGCGATTCAAACTAGCGCAGTCCCGGTATTGGATTGCATGCACAGGTGATATGCTCGCATCCGGTTAGTGAGCGGCTATGGCGCAGCTCCTGCGTGAACCCATAACGACAGCGGCGATCCTTCGAGAGATGCAGCGACGACCCGTTCTCCAGACCAGAGGTCCGTGCTTGATGTGGCGATCGGCTCGGATTGCTATCAACGCTGACGGCCGCCGGTGCCGCGCAAGCCGGTTACGACGAAACATCGACATGATCTCTTCTATGGTGGGATTGGCCCAACGATACCAGGGTAGTGGCAACTGTCGCCAATTGCGGCGCCAGTGAGGTCGGCCTTCGTCTTCGAACTCCTTGCTGGCTTCCGCTAAACAACGCGGCCTTATCACAAAAGGCTGGGAGATCTAACGATGATCCCGGCATCCGGACTTCTGCGCATTGCCGGCCGGTAATAGCGCGAAAGACTTGCAGCAATCGCAGCGCCGGCGGCACCCGTGACTAGTATCCGCACTGCCTGGCCCGTAACAATGCGCTGTGACCAGCGGAAGCCGATCTCGTGGAAAGACAAGGCATGCTGCGGGCTGATATGATGAAAGACGCCGGCAATGGTGCGGCGGACCCGGGACCTGAAACCTCCCACCGAGTGGACGGCGACTTGGACGAATTCGCGGCTCGAATGCTTTACGTTCTCATGCGTAGCAAAGCTCTTGCCAATCGCCATGAACGCCTCACCGCCCATCAGGCAGGTTGCGGTTCGATCCCTTTCGCCGTCGCGCGCCCTGCATGTATCGAAAGGCCTTTTCGGCCCCGTCCAGGCGGTAGACCGTCCGGATCCATTCTCGGTCGCTCACCGAGATGAAAACGGTCGATCTCCACCGTGCCATCTTGCATGTGCTCGCGCGCCAACATGAGGCGCAGCGCATATCCCATTCGCTAGCTATTGGGCATCACCAAATGTGGAAATGCCTATCTTCGCCGCATGAATGATCCATGCCGCCAGGCTGCTATCCCGCACCTGGCGCGAACCGGGACTGCAACCGGTTCGTGGATCGTGTCCAGGAGGTGGTTGTCTAATCGCTAAACTGGTCGTCAAGGTGCTTTAGGGGCGGCGGCGCGTGAAGACGATGTTGGCGGCGGCACTGCCTCAGCGTATTCAGGAACATTTTCGACGAGGCAATGCGCATCACGTGTCACCTTGCCTGTTGCGCTGCTCTTTTGGCCCCGTACTTGCGGCGCCGGGTCTCAAGGCTTCCGGGCGGTCATTTGCGAGATTCATCCCGTACGAGTGACAGGACAGGCGAATTGGCGCGTTGTAGGTCAGTGTGAACATGAACGACCAATAAGGCTCTGAGGGCAACGGGCTACTGAGCGACAGTCTAGATGAGACCCCTTGCTTGTCGCGCTGCAAGGGGGCTCATGACCAATCCTGATGAGCTTCGGCGCTTGCATATCTGAGCTGTCCCGACACGCGATGCCCTTCTACCAGCGCATTGTTGGATATCAGATGTGCATGCAAGGGGGCAGTGAAGCTCTGCTACTTTTACGGAGAAAGCCGTTCTGTCAGGTGGACGCGAGGCGAGTCTTGAATGTCGTGGAATAATAGGGTCGTCTGGTCGGAGGGCTTGTTCCTCCGCCCGCAGCATTTTCAGCAGGCCGATCGTCACGTCGAACAGCTGGTGCGCAGCAGGACGGCGGTTTTGCATGGGTACGGGTGGGGTATCAGCGAGCTGCGGCTCAATCGAGAGCTGCTTGGTCTCGGTAAGATCGCCATCGAAGCGGCTCGCGGCGTCTTGGAGGACGGGATGCCCTTCAGTATTCCTGACGAAGCCAACCAGCCAACTCCCTACGACGTTCCGCCGGATTTTCGAGATTCGCTTATTCACTTGGCGGTACCGTTTTATCAACCCGGCGCTCTTGAAACCGACGCGCAAGCGGGAATTGACGTACCTATCCGCTTCGCAGTCTCCACTGAGGATGTTGTCGACACCAACGCTGGCGAGCGAGGCAGCGCCTCCATCGACGTAGCGAGGCTGGATTTTCGACTGCTGCCGGACGCGGCAGACCGGTCTGGCTACACTTGCATCCCAATCGCCCGTATCATAGAGGTCCGGGCCGACCGACAGATCATTCTGGACGAAACGCACGTGCCGCCAACCCCCGACTGCGCCAGCTCCCGGGTCCTCTCGAACTACATCACTGAGATCACCGGCCTGCTTCACCATCGTGGTGAAGCTCTGGCCACTCGGGTCTCCCAGTCGGGAACGAACCGGGTTGCAGAGCTCGCGGACTTCCTTCTGCTGCAGGCGATCAATCGGTACGAGCCGTACTTCTGCCACCTGTCCAAGGCCGCCGTTGTAAATCCGGAATCGCTGTATGTTCTCATGCTCCAGTTGGCGGGTGAACTAGCCACGTTCGCCCGCGTCGATAAACGTGCCCCGACCCTTGGTGTTTACAAGCACGACTCTCTCGCGGAGGCGTTTTTGCCAGTGATACAGTCGATCCGGGCTTCGCTGGGTGCAGTGATTGAGCAGACTGCGGTCCCCGTACCGCTGCAGCGGCAAAAATACGGTGTCCATGTGGCTGAGGTGGCCGACCGCTCTCTCTTTACGACCTCGAGCTTCGTGCTGGCTGCTCGGGCTGATATTGAGGTCGAGCGCCTCCGGCGCGAGTTCCCGTCTCAGATTAAGATCGGCCCGGCGGAGAAAATCACGGAACTCGTCAATGTCGCACTGCCCGGCATTATCATCAATCCCCTACCGGTCGCGCCGCGTCAGATCCCCTTCCATGTTGGATTCAGCTATTTCGAGATCGATCAAAATAGCCGCTTCTGGAAGGATATGCCCCAATCCGCCGGCTTGGCGCTGCACGTTGCTGGCGACTTCCCAAATCTCGAAATGGCTCTCTGGGCCATCCGAGCCGGACAGAACCCACATTTGAGTTAGCCCACCAATGCCCCTCACGCTACGTGTACACAGCAATAGATGTAGTTTTCCGGAATATCTCGTGCCGGGCGACGCGGCTGGTGGACTGACTACCAGCCGAGCAGGCAACAGCCTGGTTCTGCCGGATGATCAGCAGATGGTCTCGAAATCCCACTGCTCAATCGAGTGCATGGCACGGCGATACGTACTGATCGACCGAGGCCGCGACGACACATGTCAAAATGACGAGGCGGTGCCGCTTCCGTCAGAGGCGCCGGTCGCCCGGAAAACCAGCGATGTTATTCAGATCGGCGCCTATATGACCGATGTCGTCGCGGTGTCGCCTTCGATATCCATTGCGGAGAGTGCCGCCGAACCGGAGGGACAACTTGCAGCGACAAGTGAGGAGTTGAGTCTTCTTGGCCCCCTCGAAACGGCCTCGTCGCTCCTGGCGGGCAATTGCACCCGGGGTGAAGAAGCGCTGCTGGACCTGAGGGACGGCGAGTTCCTACCATTGCCGTTCTTAGGCACTCGTTTAGACGCGCTGGCGGGCATGATGAGAAGTCCGTGGGATATCTACGCAGACAGTGTGCCAGATCGGGCCCCCATCTTGACGCAACCCAAGGTGGAGCAATCATCTCGCCAAGAATCATCGAGCGGCGGTCACGGCTTTCCTTGCCGCCTGCGGCTTATCATTGGCAGATGTCCGGAATGCCGGCATCGTAAGCGTGCTGGATCGTGCAGGGAAAATGCTTCTGTATTCCGCCGCGCTGCACAGCATACTCTCCGAGCGAGAGCTGGCGAACAATTATTCAGAAATAAGAGTTCCGACGAAAAAACCCTGAGTCTCGTTCCCGATGTCGGCGAGGCGTTGCGCGCAGTTCTGTGCAATGACTCCAGCGGGTCCCTCCGCGGAGACCTGGCCGTTGAGCAAGCCTTCACCGACCGTGGGACGCATGACGTGTCATTCGCGGCTGTGCAGAAGGCTCTGTCCAGCGTCCGTGCACGCTTGTCCCTAGCAGGGATCGAGAAGGCGATGGGGCGGCCCCGTTCCCTTTTGCACCGCAACCATAAGGCGCGAAACCGGAGTGCGTACGTGCGCGTCTTCAATGACGTCGTATCGAGCATCGAAACCGATTTGCTCCGGAGCTTCGGCGCCGACTTCGCGCGCCCAGTGCGAGAGCGTAGTCGACCCGCCCGCCGATCCCACGATGAGAGCGTCCGCTCCGAAGGGAAGTGGGCGGGTTGATGATGGTGATTGAGGAAACGATGCCAAAATCCCAGCCACTCGTCCTCCTTCACGCCGAGGAGCAGTTGGCTGTCCCTTCGCCGTCATCGCCAGTGGCGGACGAACTTACCTGGGAGATGCTTGCGCTCGACCGACTTAATCCACTGGTCGCGGCCGCGGCGGCGCTGCTGGGTCTCAGCGCTCAGCTCAAGAGCAGTGCTAGCCATATCGACGTTGAAGCACTGCGCCTTAGGGTGCTGCGGGAGATCGATGCTTTTGAGCGTCGGATCACGCCGCTCGGATTGCCCTCGCGAGCGATCAAGGTCTGCAAATACGCCCTCTGCGCGACCATCGATGACATCGTTCTGAACACAGCCTGGGGCAGCAACAGCGTCTGGACGACGCGCAGCTTGGTGGGATCGCTGTTCAGCGATACCTGGGGCGGCGAGCGCTTCTTCGATCTGCTGACGCAATTGAAAAATGAACCGGCCATCAATATAGAACTGCTGGAGCTGCTCTACTACTGCATGAGGTTGGGCTTCGAAGGCCGCTACCGCGTCACTGCGGGAGGAGCCGCAGAGCTCAGTGTGCTGTGCGAAGACGTCTACCGCCTGATCCGAGCAGCCCGTGGTGACTTCGAGCGCGAACTATCCCCGCACTGGCGGAGGAACTCAAATAATCCGAAGCCACGCCGCACAATCGTTCCAATCTGGGCCGTCGTAGCGTTTGGGGCAGGATTACTCCTCTCGATCTATACCGGACTCCTGCATGCATTAAATGCCCGCGCCGACGCTGTCTTCAACGATATCGCGACATTGCCGCCGAACGGCGTTGTCAGATCGGCGAGAATCGCATTGCCACCAAAGGTTGTTATGAGCAGCGACCGACTGCGTAACTTCCTCGAGCCCGAAATCCGCGAAGGGCTTGTCACTGTGTCCGAGGACCCACAGCAGATCGTCGTTATCATTCGCGCCTCCGGGATGTTCGATTCTGCTAGTCCGGAAGTGAAGAAAATGTTCCTGCCGCTTCTTTTACGAATTGGTCGTTCTCTGAACGGTGAGTCGGGATCGGTCCTCCTGACCGGGCACACCGACGCCATTCCGGTGCAATCACTCGCCTTCCCTTCAAACGATTCCCTTTCGCTCGCGCGTGCGAGCGCAGCTGCCGAGATTATCAAATCCATGATGGATGACCCAGGCCGCGTGCGAGAAGAGGGCAGAGGGAGCGGAGAACCGGTCGCTTCGAACCACACGCCCGAGGGCCGCGCGCGGAACCGTCGGATTCAAATCATCATCACAAAGACACAATGAAGACAAGCCATGCAGTCAATCAAGAAAGCGCTTAGGTGGCAATGGCTCCGTGTCGGCGGGGCGGCGATCGTATGTGCCTTAATCTTCACGCTCGGACCGCATATCTCGGTCGGAGGATTTGCGCCGCTTGACAGCCTTCGCAGCCAGATCGCGGCATCGATGCTGATTCCGGTCGGATACACCGTGATCTACTTGATCCAGTCCCAGCTTTACAAGGTTCAGGCCTATTTTGAAGACCTCGTCCAATCACGAGTGTCGGGAGCGCTGGACGCGGGTGGGGCCGAGCAGAAGAAGAGAGACCCAAGGCCTTCCGACCGAAGTGTGGGGCAAGCCAGCACGCTTGCTGAAAGAGAGCTGGAGGCGATTCGTCATCGTTTCCGCGAGACCCTTACCACACTCAAGGGGCGCCGCTACGCAGGAGGTATCAGCAGGCGGTGGCTCTATCAGCGGCCCTGGTATGTGATGATCGGTCCGCCCAACTCGGGGAAGACCACAGCAATAGTCAATTCCGGGCTCAGCTTTCCGATGGCGGCGAGGTCCGGTCTGAGAGCCGCCGGTGGGTTAGCGGGTACGGAAAACTGCGACTGGTGGATCACCGATGACGCGGTGTTCGTCGACACTGCTGGGCGCTACACGGTACAGGAGGGTGATGCAGACCGGGACAAAGCGGTTTGGCGTGGCTTGCTTCGTATGCTCAGACGCTCCCGGCCACGGCAGCCGCTGAACGGTGTCTTAGTCACGATCGCAATCAGCGAGCTGAATTCTACATCCGAGGAAGTGCTCGCCGATCGCGCGCGCTGTATCCGTGAGCGGCTCCTCGAAGTGTACAGGGAGCTTCGCCTGCAACTGCCGATTTATGTGCTTTTCACTAAGAGCGATCTGCTGGCGGGATTTGTTGAATTCTTCGACGATCTGGGTCGCGAGGGGCGGGAGGCGGTGTGGGGGTTCACCTTTGCGCAAGAGGCGTCGGAGGACGAAGGCGATCCGATGGCGTTTGCCGCAGCATACGATGCGCTTGTTGGCCGCCTAAACGAAAGGCTGCTTGAACGAATGCAGCACGAAAGCAACCTCCAGCGTCGTGCGCTCATGTTCGGCTTCCCACAGCAGGTCGCTAGCCTCAAGCACCTGACGCAACAGTTCTTGAAGGAAGCCTTTGGCGGGAATTCGTTCCAGGAACCGCTTATGCTCCGCGGCGTCTACTTCTTAAGCGGCACGCAAATTGGCATGCCCTTCGATCGAGTTGCGAACGCCAGATCTCAGACCTTCGAGATCGCTCAGCCGCCCTGTACAGCGCTTCGTGGCCCGGGCCGTAATTATTTCATCAGCCGGCTGCTGCGCGAAGTCGTTTTCGCCGAAGCTGGGCTCGTCGATGCCAATCACCGCTTCGATCGGCGCCAGCGGCGGATCCGGTATGGCGCCTACACGATGATAGCGGCGGTCATTGTTACCGCCAGCGTCTTATGGACGTTCAGCTATATTCGGAATGTTCAGCTGATCGAGAGCGTTCGCCTAATGGCTGGCAGCTATGCCAGAGGGGCTGAAAAGCTGAAGCTCGACCGGGTTGAGAGTGGCGATCTTCGACCCATCCTGCCACTGCTTCAGCGGCTGCGTGATGCCAACGGCGACAGCGCGGGCGGCCGCCTATCAAGTTCGGGTCTCGACCAGAGTAAGAAAATCAAGGTTCAGACGCTCGCGGCGTACCGCCGCGCCGTGAACACCATCCTGCTGCCGCGGCTGATGTTCCGGTTGGAAACCTTATTGGTCGAGCGGCACGACGATGATCAGTTCGTCTACCAGGCGTTAAAGGTTTACCTGATGCTGGGTCAGCAGGGTCCGCTCCAGCGCGCGGTCGTCAAAAACTGGATGGCTGCCGACTGGCGAGTGATGTTTCCGGCCGAAGCCGATGCCGGCCTGCGCAGCGCGCTCGCTGATCACCTGGATGCACTCATGGAAGGGCCGCTGCCCCATAGTGAGCTTAATGGCGAACTGATCGAGAGGAGCCGCGCGAAGCTCCAGACCGTCTCGATGGCGCGCCGCGTCCTCGACATCATCGCGACCAGTCCCGAAGCCTCGCGGGCGCCAACCTGGCGTCTGGCCGACCATGCCGGGCCGCTGGCGCAGGGCGTCCTGGCTCGCAAATCGGGACAGCCGCTCAGCGAGGGGGTTCCTGGCATCTACACGAGGGCGGGGTTTTACGGAACCTTCCTGCGATTGCTGCCGCAAGTGGCTGACGCTGTCGCTGCAGAAGGCTGGGTTCTCGACTCACAGGTAGTCGCGCCGATTGCAGCCGGTGATGTGAGCCAGAAGCTGCGGCGTTCGGCGGCGGATCTCTACGCTCAGGAGTTCGCGTTGCGCTGGGACCAGCTCATTGGCGATATGTCCATCCGCCCGTCTGGGGGTATCGATGACGCGCTGCGCACCTTGAACACGCTGTCCGCGCCGACGTCACCAATGCGCCTGTTCCTTTTCGCGGCGGCGCAGGAGCTAAAGCTCAAGCAACCACCGGCTCCCGAGGACGGCTTGACGAAAGGTGACAGTGTCCCCCAGGGCGAGGTGTTGCCAAGCGAGCTCGAGGCACTGTTCCGGTCTCAACCGGCCGCGGACACGCCTGAAGCTCACGTCCAGCTCTATATGGGCGATCATTTCCGGTGGCTGCACCAGCTGGTCGAAGTGCCGTCGAACAGCCAAGCGGGCGCGCAGGCGCCGATCGACAGTGCTCTCCGGGATCTCGGCGAACTGTATCGCTCCCTCAGCCAGGCGCAGGGGCTGGCGGGTTCGAACATCTTGGAACACAACGGGCAGGCGGGCGTCGCCATCCAACAGATCGAGGCGGGGGCGGCCGATCTGCCCGAACCCATCCGGCAATGGATCCTCGGCCTCAGCCGCCACAGCTCGGACCTAACCGTCAGCGGCATGAGGCGCGGGTTGGCGAGCGGTTGGGCGGGCGGCCCCGGCGATTTGTGCCGACGGGCTACCGAAGGACGGTATCCCTTCGCGAGCGGATCCCGCCGGGATATCCCTTTGAGCGATTTCGCCCGGCTGTTCGGCCGCAAGGCGGAGATCGACACTTTCTTCGCCGAGAACCTTTCCCCATTCGTCGACAAATCCAAAGGTTCGTGGCAGTTTCGGCCAACGAGCGGTGTCGATTTCCCTATCGGCCGCAATACCTTGGCCCAGTTCCAACGGGCAGCCACGATCCGCGACACCATGTTCGATGATGCCGGCCAGGTGTCAGTTGGATTCCTGCTCACCGTCGCCGAGACCGATCCGTTGACAGACCAGGTGGTGGTAGACATCGACGGCCAGCGCCTCGAACATCGACGAGGAACGGCCGCGGCGGCCATGCATTTCCATTGGCCTACGGCCGGCGGCGTCGGCGGCGCTTCCGTCGCTTTCATCGGTTTTCAAGGCGCCACCCTCTCCAAGAGCGGCCATTGGGCGCTGTTTCGCCTCTTAAATGAGGCGGATAAGCAGCCATTGGGAGGAGGGGACCTTATTCAGGTACGACTGGTGTCCGGTCGCCATTGGGCGGTTTTTAACCTCCAGCCTGACAGCGTGATGAGCCCGTTGTCCCGCAATCTGCTGTCAGAATTCCGATGTCCAGATTTCTTATGAACGCCGGGATAGCATCCGACTGGCGCTGGGAAAGCCCTATGGGGTCACGAGACGCCCACGCAGGTCTGCGGCGGGAGAGGTCGGCATGTCGGTTGCCGGCCGGATCGGAGGCGGTCACGGCTGCGACTGGCGGCGATCGTCGCTTGATCTCGGCGCGCCGCTTTCCCGCTCGACTAGACCGCTGGAGAGCGCGGTCACCTCCATCAGGCAGATCTTCGGGAAGTTGGGTGATCAGATCCTGTCCCACCCTATCAACCGACGTACACTGATCTAGAACAGGAAACTGGAGAGATATAATGGCCGGAATGAAGCACAATAGGACAAGAGCGAAGAAATTTCTGCAGTTGATCGACCAGACGAAGAACAGAGCGGATTTGGAGTTCTGCTTTGCGGTCGGCACGGTTGGCGATCTGCGGAAGCCTGCTGTCCTGGTGAGTAAGAAAAAGCTCAATGGATTGGCACAAACTTTGAAAAACATGCCTTTTGAAGATGATGAGGATAGTAGTAAGGAGAACTTTTCGCTTCTGCGGAGAGGCACGGGCAGGATGAACGAAAACGGCGTTATCCTCGTCAAGTTGGCTGATGGTGGAAAGGCCGGGTTCCCGCAGGTCCAAAAGGTGATGAAGAAGTATTTCGTGAACTTCCGCATGAGGTTGCCTGACATGCAGGAAGCAGGAATCTTAACTGAAGAAGACATTCAGCAGTTTGAGATGAACGCCGAGGAGAACTCCCAATTTCTTCCACCCGACGACTCTGAAGAATTCAATCGGCCGATGACGGCGCTCGATAGCGCGGAAGGGAACTCTGCAGGGAGTGTTGAAGAAACTGAAGAGAGAAGCAAGCGTGAAGGCGGGGCTGAGCTCCTGGAGCAGCTTCTCCCGGAAGTGAAGGAGGGCATTGCCGCCGCGGCCGCGACCATTTCCAATCACGCAGTAAGTCTCAGCGCGCAAATTGGCGCGGGACAGACCGCAGAGTTGTCCCATCTGACCACGAAGATCGCGGATTGGCTGCAACGTGTGCTGGCTGCGACGCCTCCGGAAGAGCAGGAGGCAACGCTGCACAACTTCGCCGGCCGACTTCTGTTGATGCTGGCCTATCCTGAGAATCTGCGAAATCTTCAATATGTGGATGACATGCCCGATGGGGCGGGGCAGGGCGAGACAAACGGCGACCGCCGCGAAGAGGTCGTGGTGAATGGGATCGATCTGAACAGAGTTCCAACGGGCGCTCTCGATCAAGACGAGGTAGTAGAGTCCTTGTTCCGTCTGATCAAGGCAAAGGCTCAGGAGCGACAGCTTTCTTATCCGCTAGAGAACGCGAATTCTGAGAGGATTGCGAAGATAGTGTCGTCGCAATGGCCGAAGGAACTAGGCGATGCAGCCCGTAGGCGCGCGGTTGTGGAGCGTCTGATCGCAGCGGTGGTCCCGCGGCTCGGTAACGATGATCAACTTCTGGTCCTTCTTGGCATCGCAGACCAGCCCGAAAGGACCAAATCCATCGAGAACTCGGTCGAAAGTATCATAGCTATATGGCAGGCTCATCTCGACACTGCCTTGACGCTGCGGGATGAGGTAAAGAGCAAGATCAACCAGATGGTCGATGTGGAAGCCCGCGGCGGAACGTGGAGGTATGTCGACGACATCTTCCTGCAGTTCGGAGGAGAGCTTTCAGATCAGCTCTCCGCCATCACCGAACGCAACGGTGAGGCACTGTCGAGCGCGACCGAGCGTGTCCGAACCACAGTCCAGAAGAAGCTCGATTATCTCAACGGCAGCGACATTGTAGCCATGCTTGACAATCCTCCAATCGACATCGGTCCGGGCACTATAGGGCAGACGCTGCGGGAAGGGCTCGCGGCCATCACCGATGGACTGAAGCGCATCGAAACCTCGCGCGCCGCGCCCGCCGCGTAATAATCGCCTGTCTCGATGCCGGCCGACCCACCGGAAGGCCGGGCGAGCAGGCCATCAACGGCCTCATCAGCGACGGAAGGAGTTCCGCCGCTCAGGTGGGTCAGCGAAGCGGTGAAGGAGCGGCGCACCAACAGAGGCTCTTCTTCATCGGCTGCCGCTTCAACGACCAGATGCTGCGCACCTACGCCCGACGGATCATGACGCGATCCAACGCACCACGTTTTGCGGTGCTGGATGCGGCAGCGCCGACCAACAACCAACGCCGTTTCCTTGCAGCAAGCCCGATCACGCTTATCGACGTGCCGACTGGCGAAGCTGCGGCTAGGTTTATCGGCTGAAAACCAGAGTAGAGAAGGAGTGTTGCGGGTACGACGATACACGAGGATTTCGGAGGTCGGTCGTCGGCACCGACGTCGGAGGCGGATTTGCCGTAAACGTTGATCATCACGGCCGCTGTTTGAAAGTGCCGCTCGCCTTGCTATGAATCCACCCATTCCTTTTTGCACGCATTCCATCCACAAAAACGATTTTACTGCTCAAAACGATTGCCCTTAGAAAACGCTGAAGAGCGCTGTGTAGATTATGTGGAGTTCTAAAAAAATGGGTCCTCAGGTGCGGAGACGATGCTGGAAATTCGACCTGGAGCCCTCTGTCAGTTGCCTGGCCTCGATTGTTATCTTACGCTGGTCGTGATCGGGCAGAATCTTCACCGTTGCTTCTCCCGTTTCAGTGCTGATAGGGCTCTCACAAGAAGCACTGTTCCCTGGTCGACTAACCTGTGAGTGCATCTCCCACAATCACTAGAAGCCAGAGCAGGCGCGCTCGCAGCCGCGAGGACTTGGTCTGCGCCTTTTGCAGGGCCACCAAACCTCGTGATGTTTTCTTGCGGCTGTCGGGCCGAAATATGAAGGATTGAGTGATGTGGATAGGTTAGGCAGTTCTGCTGCAAGCGCTTCGGCCCGGGTTTCTGTGCGGCGTCGCAACAATGATCAAGAAGGTTGCGCAGGATCGGTTGTCGGCAATGTCGCCGCGCCGGTCACTAATGGTATCGGCTTCGACCCCGTGAGCTCTAGCTGCACTGTCAAGCGCCACCCTATGAAACTACGAAGGCCGGTGGCCAGGCCAGAGCGACCTACCTTCCGAAACGAACTGGAGAGCAACATGCTGTGTCTAGGGCTCAGTGGCGGTCTAAGCAAAGATTACGAAAATTCGTCCGATCTACCGAGCACCTTTATGCACGATGGGGCTGCGGTTCCCGTTCGCGACGGGCGAGTGATAGCGGCGGTCGAGGAGGAGCGCCTTAACCGGATCAAGCACTCCAACAAGTTACCAATGCGTTCGATTCAATATTGCCTCGCATCTGCAGGTGTTCACCTGAGCGACATCGACCGCATCGCGTATTATGCGACCGAGGCCTATTGCAACGCTGTGCTCGAGCGCGTGCGCCTCTTTCACCCAAGCACCCCAGCATCGGATCCGAGACTGTTGCAACGGGCTCGGGGAAGTCGACACGGGCGCTATATTCCTGTGGGACACCCCGATGTTCCATGTGATCGCCATCGTCACACAGATCTGGCCGCCCCTTGGACGCGTGATGGCACAATGCCATGAGGTTGTCACCCGCGCTCCACCGCCGAGATGAACTCGAAAACGTTGGACCCGGAATTGATTGTTGAGGAATGAACGTCATGAAACGCTATGTAGAAAAAGAGGTGACGGATCAACTCGCTTATAGGCGAAAGATGTTGCAAGATTGGAGAGGAGAGCGCCTCACTGGACACCAGATAAACTTGGCATCAATAGACCTCAACCTCCTGGTCGCGCTCGAGGCTCTGCTCGAATACCGGAACGTGACGCACGCGGGCCAGCACATCGGGCGGAGTCAACCGGCGATGAGCCGGGCACTGGGAAGGCTGCGCGGCATGTTCAATGATGACCTGCTGGTGCGGTCTTCAACGGGTTTGATCCCAACGCCGCAAGGCGAACACTTGGCTCAAAGGCTGCCGTCGGCACTGCGTACGATCCGAGAGATGGTGACAAGCCGCAGCGTAATCTCAAAAGAATGGGGGAGGGGGGCAACGCTGGCGATCCCCGATCATCAAGCTTTGGCTGTACTACCGCGCCTCCTGCCGTGGTTACGCGAGCGTGCCCCTCATCTCGACACACTCGCCTGTTTGCCGTTTGATCGTGCCGTGCGGGGGCTTGAGCAAGGTGATATTGATTTGGCCGTTGGGCATATTGACGTGCAACTGCCTGGCTATTTTCGGCGCAGTCTCTATACAGACCGCTTCGCGTGTTTGTTGCGCCACGACCATCCCGCGCTGGCGCAGGAATGGACGATCGACAACTTCGCGACCTTGCGTCACGCTGCCATCAGTACGGACTCCCCCGACCATTTCGGCCCGATCTACGACCACTTGCCCAACCTGCGAGAGGATCGTAGTCCCATACTTTTTTCCAGCGTTCTCACGGCAGCGGTGGTGGCTTCGGGGACGGATTTGGTATTGCTCGTCCCGCGCCGCGTTGCGACCCAAGTTTCTGCGATGCTGCCGCTTAGGGTTGTTGATCCACCCCTCGAGCCGGCACCGTACAAGGTCATGCTCATCTGGCACGAGCGGTGCCATCACGACCCGCAGCATAAATGGCTGCGCAAGGAGGTCGCCGCAGCGTTGGAGACGGGAGCAGACTGACACAGAAGCGGTGATCGGGATGCTCCCGAAGCATCAAAGAGAGCAAACGGGGATTTTGCGCGGGGAAATGACCAAGAGCTCAGCGCTGCTGCGCCCGAGAGTGCCAGGCATGTTGGACGAATATCGAGACTTGGATGCCTATGTGCTCGCGGGGTCTGCTTGTATCCGGGCTTCTGCTGAGCTGCGGCTCGGCCCTGCAGTGGCGCGGATATCTTCGCGCCGGCTCTCGGATCGACCATTTTGATGGTGATCGTCAAGTGATCAACATTTATGTCAGCAGGCTCGCCGACACGGTCTGGCACTGCCGGACCGTTGGTTGAAAGACACAGCTTGATATCGGGGACCTCTGTGGCTCCGCGTGCAAATGTCGCCTTTGTCTTCTTCCGGTCATAACAGGCATCGCTTGGTCCGGCGATAAAGAGCACGGAAAGCTGAGGGACTTCATTGGCGACCGCAACGACCTTTCGCAGGGCCTGGTCAGGCGTCAGCTTTTCCGAGACGACCCCAGGCCGGCTTTCGTTGGCGCAGTATTTACGATCGCAGTAGTTGCACTGGATATTGCAGGCTGGTGCGGCTACGACGTGCATGCGCGCGAAATAGTAAACTTCTTCTGAATAGCAGGAAAGGTCCTTGATTTTCTCCCACACAGCCGGCTCGGCGTGGTGCGGCTTTGCGGACGAACCGCACAATGACGCGGCGCAAGCAGTGGACTTCGCTGTGGCCAGCAGTTGGTTCATGGTTGTCGTGCTGGTCAGGCTCTTGAGCGAAATCATTGGTGGGGACATTGAAGGCTCCGTTGCTGCTTAACATCGCGGTTCAAAAAGCAAGGGCCATGCCAATGCAAATAGTTGGGTTTTTCAGGGGGTTAGCGTTTTTTGTCCGGTTCCCTCCATTTGCTACCCGACATAGGGTTGTCAGGCATTTGACAATAGACAGACACCGGTAAAATGGCGGCTCGCCTCGAGTGCATGAGTTGAGGAGGGCAGGTCGGGCCGTTCGACCACACCAGGCTTAGAACTTTCTTTCACCCCGATTTGATGCCCGCGGATGGCATAACCAACCTAAGGTGGGGTGAGGCCGGAGGCGAGCCGCCTGGCCTGAACCCACCCAGATTTCTCCATCGCGTCGATCAGCCGTTCCCGCTCGGTCAGACGCGCACCGATTGCGAGCCAGGCAGGATCGTTCGGATCACAGGCTTTGGAGGAGGCTTCGCCGAGGCAGGCGCCGGCGCGCCCGGCGGCCGCAAACGGGGATCCAGTCGACATTGGGCTCTTTCTGGCGAACTCGTCAATCGCATTGTTGCCGAATGGACCGTTAGCTCCCTTCCACACAAGCGCAGAGAGGCACTGGCTGTTCTTGCAGGCAAAATCCAACGGAGCAATGGTCCTTGATTGCGCGAGAGTTGCTGTCCTACGCACGCGGTTTCAAGTTCACAGACGTTCCCTGGGAAGCGGCATTGCGAGGCCAGGTCAAGCGCCGACGGCGCGAATGTCGTTCGGAGATGCACCGAACGCCACTTTCAACTCAAGACTAAACTTGCGACGAGCCATGGACCAAGAGAAAATGGTCGAATTGCATGATCGCGAAACGATCCGCGACTGTCTCTATCGGTACTGCCGCGGGATAGACGGGCGGACGAGGCGGCGCTGCGCAGCTCCTTCTGGGTCGATGCGCAGGACAATCACGGAGCGGATACGGGCTCCGCCGAGGCTTCATTGAGTTCGCGCTTGGTGTCTTCAAGACCGAACCGCCCAACATCCACCAGATCACGAAAGTTCTGATTGAGTTTATCAGCCCGACTGAAGCAACTGTCGAGAGCTACTTCACAGTGCAGCATGAGGCGGGCCGTCGCAGACAGTCGCAGCAAGATTACAGTCTCTAATCTTCGCCTGCGTCCTCGTAATAGAGGGGCGTATCAACTCGGCCGGCGGCGCAAAAAGTCATCACGATGACGGCAAGCTTTTATTCGCGGTTCAAATTGAGGTGTTCGAAGTACCAAGACGGGTCATCATCGGATGAATCTGTCTCGACACTGGCTTCACTCGAATGCCCCTCGACACCTGCTTCATCGTCGCTAAGATAGTCCACGGTTTTCGAGAGATAACTCCAAGGTTTGCCTGCGCGCTGCCATCCACCCTTGCTATTCTTTGTCCACTTGTCCGGATGTTGCGTAGGGTCGAGCACCCAGCGATTTTGACCCACGTCAACGAAACCCATCTGCTCTAGACGGGCTCCCATCTCTGGCGAAGCGGGACGTGACATGATTAACGGCTGTTCGCCGTCGAGTTGAAGTTGATGTTCGAGCAGAATATCGCCTGCGTTCTCGACAAGCGGATGAGTAACGCGAAGGTCTACAATCGAAGTGATTCTTTTTCGACCGGGAAATAGTTCCCGCCACGGCTCGTTTTCGATGCTAAATCCATCCTCTGTTCTTAAAAGCCCAACGCTTCGTTCTCCCAGATCATAGCTGAAATATCGCGCGCTGGGCGTATCATTGTCGGTGCCGCCGTAGAGTCGAGCGATGGTAGCCGTACGCAGGGCTTTAGAGGACACGAAGGGCGAGTACTCTTGTGGATTGACGGAAATGTGCTTGATATCATCACCGTAAAATTCCCTCACTTTTCTGGCAAATGTCGATCTGTCGAGCACCTTAATTGGAGGTTCGGAAGAGAGCGAGTATGGCCGCGTTGGCGACGAAGGCGAACGAGCATGGGGATCTGACGTTGATCGGGACGGCATGCCCGTAAGTGTTTGTGCCCCGGTCATATTCTCGATCCACCCCGCCATGGCCCGGGTGCGATCATCTTCCTCGGAAATGTTGTAGCGCAGCGATCGTTCTGAGTTATCCATGGCGGTCTCTCCTGAGAGTGAAAGGTGTGATGAAGCGCATCCTTTTCAGTCGCTTCACATGTGGGAACGGTGCGCTCACATGTCCGGCCTATAAAGCGGATACGTGACTGCTAAGCTTCGATGAAGCGGGGGGTACGCGTTGCATGCGCGGCTCCTGGTCTCGCCTAGAGGGGACTAAACTTCCGCGAACTGGGCGGAAAGACGACCTGCGGGGCCCATATAGCCCGATGCGATCACTGGTTCTGCCAGCGTCGTCCGGACCCGCTCGGGAAGCTGCTCACAGCCGGTTGTCGTCCGCGAGCTTCTGGAGCTCTGGCGGAACAGTGCCGGCGGCTTGGCCAGCCGCAGTGATTGTAGTTGCATTAACATCGCCAGCGTCCATCCACGTTATAGTTCGTCTTACCGCCTCCAGCCGCTCCTCGTCTCCTCCTGATCCCTTTCCTCAGCCCAAGCCTCGAGGATTCGTGAAAGCGTGGTCCCTTCGCCAAACCATCGTCGAAGTCCGTCGGAGGTGTCTGCGCCGCGGCAGGGCTAAGATTGGCTTGAATGTTAGAGGTGTCCTCGGAGGATTTACCGCCCCGCGGGCCTGTTCTGTATTCACCGTTGTTGGTCTCCAATTGCAGATTACGCATATGCTAGTGCAACCGGACTGGCCGCCATCATGCAAAATCGATATTCCAAAATGCTTTGGAAAAGCGGATCCACGGAGTCCCCTTAGGTGGTGAAGGTTCTGAGGAGTAGGTGGGCATCAGTGGTTTTTCGGCAGGGTCTGGTTGTTCAAGCACAGCCCGATAGAAGGCCACTGATGACCAATGAGATGATGGACCTCCGCTCGGGAATACGTCATGCCAAGCTGATAGCTGCTTGGCGGCGCAAGTCCCATCCGGCCAAAGTCACAGCGGCGAAGCGGGGGCGAGTCTTGCGGGCGTCGCGGTAACGGGGGGCTGAAGTGTAGACAGATACGGGTGCGGGAATGAGCCTCAAAAGTTGAATGATCACGGAAGGCCGAGTGGGTTCTGTAGAGCGACAATCTGGCTGAGTCTCACCTTGTTTGTCGCCGCGCACTGAGGCGGCGAAATCAGAAAGGCCGGCGGAAAGATTGGTTGGAATCGGAAATGCTGACGGCACCCTTCACGCTGCATGTTCCACACATCACCCGAAACTGCTTAAATGAAGGCCAATTTTAGCGGGCTCCGCATGGCAAGCGGCAAGCTGGCGAGCCTCAAGCCATGTGCCGGCCTGATGGTCGAGTGCAGACGATTGTCGGCAAGCCGTCGCATATAGCGTTCGGCCATGCCTTGAGGGCATGATTGGATCTGGCTTTAGCATGCTGGGCGGCGGTCGGCAGGCATTAGGATCGAGGTTCCAAATTTGATTTCCGGAGGACCGGCATCGATGTACCCAAGACGGAACCAGCCGCGCGATGACGATTCTCGCGAAGTAAGTGGGTGGATCGAAGGCGTGACCGGAGCTTTCGATACGGACGCCTGGATCCGGGGCTACTATTCACAGAGCCGAGACGTGGAACAGGATCTGAGCGACTTGCGCCTCGGTTCGCACGACAGTGACGCCGGCGAGCGTGTGCCGCGTCGCAGATCCGTGGGCGGTTCGATGCGAGTGACGCCGCAGTCGTTGGCGCCGGAGAACTCGTTGAGCGGCGCCCGCCACAGCATAGACGTCTCTCGGGCGGGCTCCAGCAGCTTGCGATTCGGCGGCTCGGGGAGCAAGACATCGAGCAATATGGCGGAGGCGGGCGAAGTCGCCGCGGCGCCGCAGGGCAAACGCCGCGGATTTACGTCGCGCATGGCGTCAGGGTTCAAGAAGGCGTTCGGATTGAGCAGCGGCAAGACGTCGTCGCGGAGTTCGGGGCAGCAAGACGTCGATGCCGCAACGGAGACTCACGTGGTCTCAACCAAGGTTCGCGTCGGCGCCAAGCGTGGTCGCGCCGCCCGCTGGGACATGCATCCCGATGACGAGTCCCGCATCAACCAGTTCGCGGAAGCAGTCCGAAACTACGAAATTCTACCCGACGGTAGCATCGGCCGAGGGGACGGAAGGGTTCCCGAGCGTACCGTCGAGAACAATTTATGGGTTCTTAGGGGGTTCGCTCGTTGGCTCCGAGCAGAGAACAGAGATTCGATGGCTTCTCGGCTTTTAAACGATCCAGATTCACTAGCCGTTGATATCGCGGATTATTTGGCAAGCGGTGGGGATGGTCGGAACCGTCTTCAGTCAGCACTGTCTCATTTCAGGAGGCTCGCGCCTGAGGGGCAAGAACTCCAAGCCGTTGGACCTGGGCCGCGCCTGATGGGGCGCCAGATACATGATCCTTATCCCGACGACGCCCGCGTCATTGATAGCTTGGCCAAGGAAGAGCTGAGTAAGTTCGGACCGGTCCCGACTTCTCGGAATAATGCCAGTGGGCAACGAAAGTTTAGCGCTTGGCTCAAAAGGGAGGGCAGGGGGAGCATAGTCAGCCGGCTCAACGGCAGTGATGAGCAGCAACAGTCGTTGAAGGAGGATTTTAGAGCGGTTTGCGACTTGGTTGAATCGGGATTCCGCTTTTGTCGCAAATCAGATTTGATTGAATGAGCGATGGAGGCTTGTTCGATGGGTCGTGCTTATTCGATGGATTTGCGTGAACTGGCGATG
>NZ_PSOW01000030.1:0-42895 GCF_003013335.1 Rhizobium sp. H4 | reverse complement strand
GAACACAAACCAGCATCAGCCAATCCGCTTGAGTTTCTTTAGAGCGAGAGACTTCGTCGCCAGCAGCGCCGCCGCCCTCGTTCAGTGAGTGGGCTTATAGAACCAACCCCTTTTCCAAGTCAACAGCGCTTTTCGAAAAAAATCATTTTTCTTGCATGGCATTGTTTTTGCAGACGAAATTTCGACCTACGCTCAGATGCGATCGTTCCCCGGATTCCGACCGGCCTCACGGCGCAGGAGAAGTGAACATTCTTCGACTTTTCCCGGGAAAGAACGCCTCTTTCGTCTCCCGCGCCCCGACATGATCACAATCTGCTGGTCTTAAGAGACACATGATTCACACAGGCAAATGCGCGCAGACTGCCTTTCCGTGGCTGATTTGACTTCCATGCCCAAAATATGCACATCTTTCGCCCCAGCCAGGATGGCCAGGAAATGCTCCCAGAGACGCCAAATGTAAGGATGCGGACCCGACTGCCATGATGACGGAGAAAATGATGATCCGCTCGTTGGGCAACGAGCCTCCGCTTCTGGCCGACGGCAGGCGCGCGCCTGACAAGCGCGAGGTTTCCTTGCGCTGGCTCTCGGGCACGTTCCTCACCGGCATTACATCTTCCGTTCTGATGGGAGTGGCCCTGTTTGCCGCGCTTGATGGCCGCCAGCAGCTGGCGATCCCTGCCGAAGCCTATGCGAGTGCTGCCGCTGCAGCGCATGAGGATACGACCGTCGTCCGCGGTGGCCGGCTGATCGCGCCCGCCATCGCCGCAAAACCGTCAGACCGGGCGATCATGGAAGTGTCGACCGTCGTCCACGACGGCGAAAAGGAGGTCGTGCGCCGCCAGCCCTTCGCGCATGTGAAGATGACGCTGGCCGCCAACCATGTCGCGACAGAGGACTATCCCGACTTCGATCCCCTGGCGATCTTCTCCGCCGACGAGCCGCAGCCTGCCCCGCAAAGCCGCACCGGCGCGATTTATGGCTCCGACGTTGAATCCGAAGTCAGCCTGAAAACCATTGCCTTCCCGACCGGCAAGACCGGAATGAAGATGGCCTCCGGCCTGTCACTGGAGGAGGTCGAAGAGAATGTCCGCTCCAACGGTTCCGTGCTGACCGACGGCAACACGCAGCTCGCGGCGCTCTATTACGTCGACCCGCGTCGTTTCTCCAACGAGGATGCCGATGTCGATCTGACCGCCGGTCTCTCCGCCCGCGTGCTCGAGCAGAACATGACGGTCTCGGCACCGGAATCGATCACGCCGCAGACCGAAGAATTCGCCGACGACATCCTGCCGGTGCGCGTCGACGCACCAATCGCCAAGGCGCTGACAGATTCCGGTTATCCGCAGCAATATGCCGATGGCATTGCCGGCATCATCGCCGAGCAGTTGGGAGCCAGTGACCTCGAAAAAGGCGACGTGCTGCGCATCGGCATCATCCAGAAAGGTGAACAGGCAAAGATCATCCGGGCGAGCGTCTATCGCGGCACCCGCCATCTCGTCACGGTGGCCGTCGACGACAAGGGCAAATATGTGCCCGGTAGCGAGCCGCCGATGCTGGATGCCATCGCCACAGCTTTTGATGACAATTCCTTCGCCCCGCCGCCCGGCCAGAACCTGCCGCGCGTTTATGACGGCATCTTTCGCGCTGCCCTTTCCTACGGCATGACCAAGGATATGACCGCGCTGATCATCAAGCTGCTCGCCAGCAATGTCGATTTCCAGGCGCAGCTGCGACCGACGGATACGCTCGAGTCCTTCTTCTCCGTCGCCGACAGTGCCGGCCAGGCGACTGCGGATTCCGAACTTCTCTACGTCAACGCCCGTTTCGGCGATACGCAGACGCGCTTCTATCGCTTCCAGGATCCTGAGGACGGCACGGTCGATTATTTCGACGAGAACGGCAAGAGCATCCGCCAGTTCCTGCTGCGCAACCCGGTCCCGAACGGCATCTTCAAATCCGGCTTCGGCATGCGCCGGCACCCGATCCTCGGTTTTGCCCGCATGCATACCGGCGTCGATTGGGCGGCACCCCGCGGCACAGCAATCATCGCTGCTGGTAACGGCACGGTCGAGAAGGCCGGGTGGGATTCCGGCGGCTATGGCAACCAGACGATCATTCGCCATGCGAACGGTTATGAATCCTCCTACAATCACCAAAGCGCCATCGCCAAAGGCGTCGTGCCCGGCGCCAAGATCCGCCAGGGCCAGGTGATCGGCTGGGTTGGCACGACGGGCGAATCCACCGGCCCGCATCTGCATTACGAGCTGATCGTCAACGGCACCAAGGTCGACCCCCTGCGCATTCGCCTGCCAGGCGGCAAATCCTTGCAGGGCGAGGCACTGGCAAAGTTCGAGGATGAGCGCAAGCGCATCGATACGCTGTTGAACAACCAGACACCGGATCAGGTGGCGAGCAAGTAATCGCCGCCGCAGCCGGCAGGCTGATGAACTGCCGGGGCGTCTCGACCCACAAAAAATGGCGGCCAAGGCCGCCATTTCTCATTCCTCTGACAGCTCAGGCTATGCCGCTTCGCTGACCGTCTGCCGTGACCGGAACTGCAGCCGGTCCGACCCGTTTGTCACCTTCACCGTCGATCCATCCGGCACCTGGCCGGACAGAATCTGCTCGGCCAGCGGATCCTGCACGAATTTCTGGATCACCCGCTTCAGCGGCCTTGCGCCGTAGACCGGATCATACCCCTTGTTCGCCAGCCAGTGGCGGGCGTCCTCATCGAGATCGATGACGATCTTGCGCTCCGACAACAGGGCCACCAGCCGCTTCAGCTGGATATCGACAATCGCGCCCATTTCCTCACGCTTCAGGCGATGGAAGAGGATGATCTCGTCGATACGGTTCAGAAATTCCGGCCGGAAATGCCCGCGCACGACCTCCATCACCTGTTCGCGAACCGTGTCGCTGTCGTCACCATCCTTGAGCTGCGTCAGATATTCGGCGCCGAGGTTCGAGGTCATGATGATCATCGTGTTGCGGAAATCGACCGTCCGCCCCTGGCCGTCGGTCAGACGTCCGTCGTCCAGCACCTGCAGCAGGATGTTGAAGACGTCGGGATGCGCCTTCTCGATTTCATCGAACAGCACGACCTGATAAGGCCTGCGGCGCACCGCTTCCGTCAGCGCTCCACCTTCGTCATAACCGACATAGCCGGGAGGGGCGCCGATCAGCCGGGCAACGGAGTGTTTCTCCATATATTCCGACATGTCCATGCGCACCATCGCCGTTTCGTCGTCGAACAGGAAGCGGGCGAGCGCCTTGGTGAGCTCCGTCTTGCCGACGCCGGTCGGGCCGAGGAAGATGAACGAGCCGATCGGCCGGTTCGGATCCTGCAGGCCGGCGCGGGCGCGGCGGACCGCGCGCGACACGGCCTGAACCGCATCACCCTGGCCGATCACCGATTTCCCCAGCTCGTCTTCCATCCGAAGCAGCTTGTCGCGTTCGCCCTCCAGCATCTTGTCGACGGGGATGCCGGTCCAGCGGGAAACGACATGAGCGATGTTGTCGGGGATCACCACCTCCTGAACCATCGCGCCGCGCTCACCATCCTGCTTCTCGGCTTCGACGAGCTGCTTTTCAAGGTCCGGAATGACGCCATAGGTCAGCTCGCCGGCGCGCTGAAACTCACCCTTGCGTTGGGCAATCGCGAGTTCGTTGCGGGCATCGTCGAGCTGCTTCTTGAGATCGGCGGCAAGGCCGAGCTTCTGCTTTTCCGCCTGCCAGCGGGCTGTCAGCGCATCGGCTTCCTCTTCAAGACTGGTAAGTTCGGTCTCCAGCCGCTTCAGCCGATCGGCGGAAGCGACGTCGGTTTCCTTCTTCAGCGCCTCGCGCTCGATCTTCAGCTGGATGATGCGGCGGTCGAGCTCGTCGAGCTCCTCCGGCTTGGAATCCACCTGCATGCGCAGCCGCGCCGCCGCCTCATCCATCAGATCGATCGCCTTGTCGGGCAGGAAGCGGTCGGTGATATAGCGGTTGGACAGCGTCGCGGCGGCGACAAGTGCTGCATCGGCGATGCGCACCTTGTGATGCTGCTCGTATTTTTCCTTCAGGCCGCGCAGGATCGAGATCGTGTCTTCGACCGTCGGCTCGTCGACGACGACGGGCTGGAAGCGGCGGGCAAGCGCTGGATCCTTCTCGACATGTTTGCGATATTCGTCGAGCGTGGTCGCGCCGACGCAGTGCAGCTCGCCGCGGGCTAGCGCAGGCTTCAGCAGGTTGGAGGCATCCATCGCCCCGTCCGCCTTGCCAGCGCCGACCAGCGTGTGCATCTCGTCGATGAACAGGATGATCTCACCGTTCTCCGCCTGCACTTCGTTGAGCACGGCCTTTAGCCGCTCTTCGAATTCGCCGCGATACTTCGCGCCGGCAATCAGGGCGCCCATGTCGAGCGCCATCAGCTTCTTGTCCTTCAGCGATTCCGGTACGTCGCCGTTGACGATCCGCAGCGCCAAGCCTTCGACGATCGCCGTCTTACCGACGCCGGGCTCGCCGATCAGCACCGGGTTGTTCTTGGTGCGGCGGGACAGGACCTGGATGGTGCGGCGGATCTCGTCGTCGCGGCCGATGACCGGATCGAGCTTGCCCTCGCGAGCTTCGCCGGTCAGATCACGCGCGAATTTCTTCAGAGAATCGAAACCCTGCTCGGCGTTGGAAGAATCGGCCGTCCGGCCCTTGCGGATATCGTTAATGACTTGGTTCAGGCCCTGAGCCGTGACGCCGGCATTCTTCAGCGTCGCAAAGGTCGACGCCGAGGATTCGATCGCCAGCGCCTGCAGAAGGCGTTCCACCGTCACGAAGCTGTCGCCGGCCTTCTTCGCCGCCTCTTCGGCGGTCGAAAGCACCTTGGCAAGCGGCTGCGCCAGATAGATGTTGCCGTTGCCGCCTGAGATCTTTGGCATTTTGGCAAGGGCGGCGTCATTGGCAAGGCGGGCAGCCTTGGGATCGCCGCCGGCGCGCTCGATCAGCGACGCCGCCATGCCCTGATCATCGTCAAGCAGGACTTTCAGCACGTGCTCGGGCGAAAATTGCTGATGACCCTGCGCCAGCGCATAGGTCTGCGCCGACTGGATGAAGCCGCGCACCCGCTCCGAATATTTCTCGATATTCATATTCCACCTCCATGGATCGCCCTGCCCTTACGAGGCGCAGACCGATGATTGAGATCGACCCCCTGAAAAGGCAGGCCGCGCTTGCCCGTCTCTCGATTTGGGCAAAGCAGTTCGAGGAGAATATGGTAGCCTGTTCCAGGAGTTTAAAGAGCCCGTAAAATGAAATCCCCGGCACAGGGCCGGGGATTTTCAAGCAAATCCGGGCAGATGGTATGAACGTCCCGCCACCTCCCGAAGGAGAGGCGAAATCCTTCACTCCGATGTGGCGTCCGCCAGAACAGGCGCCTCGGCGGAAGCGCCCTCGCCTTCCGAGGCTGCGTCGCCTTCTGCGCCACGACGCGGGCGACGGGGACGATTGCCGGCGCTGCGGCGGCGGGGCTGGCGTTCGCGCGGCTGGCCGGCGGGACCTTCCTCGTCCATGGCGACCTCGGCAGGAATGCCTTCGATCTCCGGCTGCGGGCCGGTTCCATCGATGACCTCGGGCTGAGGTGCCGGAGCGGGAGCCGGCTGCGGCTGTGCCTGCGGCTGGTGCTGCCTGCTCTGCGGCGGCTGGACGACAACGACATCATCGCCGTCATTGTCGTTGTTATCAATATCGTCGCTGTCGCGATCCGCCCCGTCGCGGTCATTGTAGTCGCCACGATCGTCGCGTTGGAAACGCTCCTGCATCTGCGCCTGGGCGCTGGCGATGATCCGATTGTAATGTTCGGCGTGCTGAAGATAGTTCTCGGCCATCACGCGGTCGCCGGAGCTCTGGGCGTCACGGGCAAGTTGCGCGTATTTCTCGGCTATATGCTGGGCAGTACCGCGAATTTTCACGTCGGGGCCGGAGCTGTCATAGGTCCGGGTCAGCGGATTGCCGCCCTTGCGGTTGAAATTGTTGTTATTGTTATTTCCACCGCCGCCATTGTTATTGTTGTTACCACGCCCTCGACCGCGCTTGTTTTGCTGTCCTGGCCTCATAGATCGTTCACCTGAATTCTCTGTTTGTGATGGATACATGGCACCAACCGCCATGACCGGAAAACCGGGTCAGGACCTTTGTGCCGCGAGCATACTGCGCCTCTGCGCCGACCTGCCGCTTGGTTCTCAAGTCAGTTTGACTGATTCACGCGTTGGGTCGTGTTCAACCGTTGAAACTCTCGTTTAAAAGAGCGGACCCCCGAGGCAAACCAAGTACCGAACGAATCTCGTTCATTCCTCTCTGCCCAACACGTGTCCGCAACCTATATTGCTTCCCTAGGAAATCCAAGCCTTTTCTTCGCAATAACAATAATGTCCCGTCCGATGCCGCTATTGTCGCCTTTTACGCGAGCGCGAAAATGAGCGCCCTGTCGTTCTGACCATAATCTTTCACGGATTTGAGGCAGCTGAAGCCTTTCGCTTCGAAGATCGCCGTCACATCGTTTCGCTGATCGTAGCCGATTTCCAGTCCGAGAACCCCATCGGGCCTCATGAACCTTGCCGCATCCTTGGCTATGGCATGGTAGGCGTCAAGCCCATCCGGGCCGCCATCCAGAGCCGCAACCGGATCAAATTTCGTCACTTCGGGAGCGAGATCGTGAATGACATTGGAGGCAATATAGGGCGGATTTGAGACAATCGCGTGAAAGGAGCCCTGGATGTCCTCGAACCATCTCGACTGTACGGCCTGAAAGCGATCCTGCAATCCGTTTCTTTCCGCGTTTGATCTTGCCGTTCCAAGGGCATCCGCCGATATGTCGCTACCGATACCTGACGCCTCAGGACACTCGCTCAAAAGCGCAAGGCATATCGCCCCGGTCCCGGTTCCGATATCAAGAATATGGAGATGGCCGTGCACCTTTGCAAGGTCCTTGAGATAGGCAAGCACCGTATCGACGAGGATTTCCGTATCCGGGCGCGGCTCCAGCGTTTCTGCCGATAGCTGAAGCGGCAGACCGTAAAATTCCCGCTCGCCAAGAATGCGGTGCACCGGCTCATGGTCGAGCCGCCGTTCCATCGCCTTGGAAATCATCACGAGCTGGTCAGGAGAAAGTTTCTCGGCCGATCGCGTCAACAGTTCGGTCGACGACTGTTTCAAAAGGCCCGCGACCAGCAGCCGCGCATCGGTTGCCGGATCGACGATGCCTGCCTCCGTGAAGCGGCGGCGCGCTTCGGCAAGCATATCGCCGACCGTCGCGCTCATAGCTGCTCGCCGAGCTGCGCCAGCTGGCTTGCCTGATAATCGGCCATCAGCGCATCGACGACCTCCTCGATCTCACCCTCCATCATCCGGTCGAGCTTATAGAGCGTCAGATTGATGCGATGGTCCGTCACCCGCCCCTGCGGGAAATTATAGGTACGGATACGTTCCGAGCGATCGCCCGAGCCGACCTGGCTCTTGCGATCGGCGGAGCGTTCGCTGTCGGCCCGTTGCCGCTCGGCATCGTAGAGCCTGGAACGCAGCACCTGCATCGCCTTGGCGCGGTTCTGATGCTGCGATTTTTCCGAGCTGGTGACGACGATGCCGCTCGGCAGATGGGTGATGCGCACTGCCGAGTCCGTCGTATTGACGTGCTGGCCGCCGGCGCCGGAGGAGCGCATTGTGTCGATGCGGATATCTTCCGGCCGGATTTCGATGTCGATCTCCTCTGCCTCCGGCAGCACCGCCACCGTCGCGGCCGAGGTATGGATGCGCCCGCCCGCCTCGGTTTCCGGCACACGCTGCACGCGGTGTACGCCGGATTCGAATTTCAGCTTGGCAAAGACGCCGCGCCCGGTGATCGTCGCGATGATTTCCTTGTAGCCGCCGGCTTCTCCCTCGCTTGCCGAGAGCACCTCCACCTTCCAGCCCTTTTCCGAAGCGAAACGCTCATACATGCGAAAGAGATCGCCGGCGAAAAGGGCTGCTTCAGAGCCGCCGGTACCGGCGCGGATTTCCAGGATCGCGCTTTTTTCGTCCGCCGCATCCTTCGGCAGAAGGAGGATCTGCATTTCCTGCTCCAGCGCCTCGATCCGCTCCTTCACCTCGGGCAGCTCGAGTTCGGCAAGATCGCGCATCTCGCGATCCACCGATTTGTCCTCGAGCAGCGTGTCGAGGTCGGCAAGCTCGGCGACCGCCTTCTCATAGGCGCGGATCTTCGTGACGACAGGCTGCAGCTCGGAATATTCGGATGCGAGCTTGACGTAGACGTCGGCGGCCGGGCCTGCCGACATACGCGCTTCGATCTCGTCGAAACGGCGTTCCAGCTCGCGCATCTTTTCCACGGGAAGCTTCGCCACCCTTCACTCCGATTCTTCTTCGTATATGCCTAAAGGGGAATATTGTGGCTCTCGGCGAAGCGGGCAAGCACCTCGCGCATCGGCACCATGGCGGTGTTGTCGTCCAGCACTTCATCCATCGCCTTCGATAGCGCGCCGACATCGAGCCCGAGCAGCATCGCTTTCACTGGCCCGATTGAGGCCGGCGACATCGAAATCGAGCGGAAGCCTATGCCGAGCAGCGCCATTGCCGAAAGCGGCTTGCCGGCAAGTTCCCCGCACAGCGTTACCGGCGTCTTGTTCCGGTCCGCCCCACGCACGATGTCGCGCAGGATGCGCAAGAACGGCTTGCCCAGCGGATCGAAGCGGTCCGACACACGCGCATTGCCGCGGTCGACGGCCATCGCGAACTGGAACAGGTCATTCGAACCGACCGAAACGAAATCGACCGCCTCCATCAGCTCGTCGAGCTGCCAGAGCAGCGCCGGCACCTCTAGCATCGCACCGAATTGCAGCTTGCGCGGCAGCCCGTGGCCGAAGCGCGAGAGATGCTGCACTTCCTTCTGCAGGAGCTCGCGCACCATCCTCAGCTCGGAAACCTCGGTTACCATCGGCACCATCAGCTTCAGCTCAGTGTCGGCCGACGCCTTCAACAGGGCACGCAGCTGTGTGCGCAGCAGTCCCGGCCGGTCGAGCGACAGCCGGATGGCGCGCCAGCCGAGGGCCGGGTTTTCCTCCTCGTGGCCGCGGAAATAGGGTACGACCTTGTCGCCTCCAATATCGAGCGTGCGGAAGGTGACGACGCGGCCGGCCGCCTGTTTGATCACATTGCGGTAGAACTGCTCCTGCTCGTCCGCCTTCGGCATGGTGGAGGCGATCATGAATTGCAGCTCGGTGCGGAAGAGACCGATGCCCTCTGCACCCGATTCCGACAGCTGCGGCAGATCGACCAGCAGGCCGGCATTCATCATCAGCGAGATCCGCTTGCCGTCTTTGGTGACCGGCTCGATGGCGCGCAGGGCCCGGAACTGCTCCTGCCGTCTGGCGCGGAAGCGGACCTTTTCCTCATAGGAACGGCGATGATCGGCCATCGGCCGCAGATGCACATGCCCCTCGTCGGCATCGATGATCACGGCATCGCCGTTCTCGGCGAGCGCCACGACGCCCGCCGCCTGACCGATAACAGGAATGCCCATGGCACGCGCGACGATCACCACATGGCTCGTCACCGCCCCTTCCTCCAGCACCAGCCCGCGCACATTGGCTCTGGGATAATCGAGCAGTTCCGCCGCCCCCATGGCACGCGCCAGGATGACCGCGTCGCTGGGGAAACCTTCGGCCGTCGTCCGGCCGGTATAACCGGTCAACTGTCTGAGCAGGCGATTTGCCAGATCCTCGAAATCATGCATGCGCTCGCGCAGATAGGGGTCGGTCAAGCGCATCATCCGCGCTTTGGTGTCGCTCTGCACCTTCTCGACCGCCGCTTCCGCCGTCAGGCCGTTGCGGATCGCCTCCTCGAGCTTGCGTACCCAGCCCTGGTCATGGGCGAACATGCGGTAGGTTTCGAGCACCTCGCGATGTTCGCCTTCCATCGAGACGTCGCGACGCGACAGCATGTCGTCGATCGAGATCCTGAGCGAGCCCATGGCTTCCGCCAGCCGCCGGATCTCTTTCTCCGCATCCTCGTTCAAAAGGTTGGTGACGACAATGCGCGGCTCGTGCAGCACGACGTAGCCGAGGCCGATACCGTCATTATAGGTGTCGCCGTCGACGGTCACCGAGCGCGTCAGGTCGAGTTCGAGGCCCGGCTTGGTGATCTTCTTGAGCTCGCCGGTGGCGATCATTTCGGCAAGCACCATTGCCGTCGTCTCGAGCGCTTCCACCTCTTCTTCGCGATAGTTGCGGCTCGCCTTATTCTGCACGACGAGAACGCCGAGCGACCGCCCGGTCCTCAAGATCGGCACGCCAAGGAAGGAATGGTAGATTTCTTCACCCGTCTCCGGCAGGTAGCGGAACGCCGGGTGCGACTGCGCGTCGGAAAGGTTCAGCGGCTGGGCTGAGGCGGCGATCGTGCCGACGAGGCCCTGGCCCATCTTCAGCTGCGCCAGGTGCACGGCTTCGCGGTTGAGGCCTTCGGTCGCATAGAGTTCGAGCACGCCGTCGGCGCGCAGCACATAGACGGAGCAGACTTCCGCCACCATGTTGCCGGCGATCTGGCGGACGATCCGGTCAAGACGATCCTGCGGCTCCAGCGGCTCTGCCATCAACTCGCGCAGCCGCCTGAGCAGCACGCGCGGACCGCCGGAAAGGTCTCTCATGACGTCTCAAGCTCCCGAAACAACGCACTCTGTCCCGGCCGGCCTGCCTTCGTCTCCTCAACCTGAAGGAGCAGGCCGCCCGCTGGGAATCAATTCTTATCCAGACCGTAGCAGGAATGCAAAGTCCTGACAGCGAGTTCTGCATAGGGACCGTCGATCAGGATGGAAATCTTGATCTCGGAGGTGGTGATCGCCTTGATGTTGATGCCTTTTTCGGCAAGTGCACGAAACGCGGTCGCTGCCACGCCGGCATGGCTGCGCATGCCGATACCGATCACCGAGACTTTCACCAGCCCCGATTCGTTCTGCACGACGTCGTAGCCGATCTTCTCCTTATGGTCGCCGAGCACCTTGATCGCCTTCTCGACGTCGCCCGACGGTACGGTGAAGGTCATATCGGTCTTCGATCCGTCCTCGGAAATATTCTGGACGATCATGTCGACATTGATATGGGATTCGGCAAGCGGCCCGAAGATCGCGGCGGAGACGCCCGGCCGGTCGGCAAGACGGCGAAGCGAGATCTGAGCCTCATCCTTGGCATAGGCGATGCCGGTGACTACTTCCTGTTCCACGATTTCATCCTCGTCACAAATCAGCGTTCCGGGCGGGTTCAACAGATCGCCCATGCCCGGAGCATCGGGATCTTCGAAAGACGAGCGCACGAAGGTACGCACCTTGTGCACCATGGCAAGCTCGACCGAGCGCACCTGCAGCACCTTGGCGCCGAGCGAGGCCATCTCGAGCATTTCTTCGAAAGCGATCTTCTTCAACCTGCGCGCCTGCGGCACGATGCGCGGATCGGTCGTGTAGACGCCGTCGACATCGGTATAGATATCGCAGCGATCCGCTTTGACAGCGGCCGCGATGGCGACGGCCGAAGTATCCGATCCGCCGCGCCCGAGCGTCGCGATGCGGTTGTCGGGTCCCAATCCCTGGAAACCGGCAATGACGGCAACCTGCCCCTCGCCCATGCGCTTGATGATGTCGGAACCGTCGATCTCCAGGATGCGCGCCGCACCATGGGCATTGTCGGTGCGGATCGGGATCTGCCAACCCTGCCAGGAGCGCGCGTTGATATCCATCGCCTGCAGCGCGATGGCCAGCAGCCCCGAGGTCACCTGCTCGCCGGAGGCAACGACCGCATCATATTCCCGCGCATCGTAAAACGGGGAGTTGGCGCCGATCACCTTCGGCGTGCCCTGCACCCAACCGACCAGCTCATTGGTCTTGCCGGACATGGCCGAAACGACCACCGCCACCTCGTGGCCAGCCTCGACTTCACGTTTCACATGGCGGGCAACGTTCTTGATGCGGTCCAGGTCAGCGACGGACGTGCCGCCGAATTTCATTACGATGCGTGCCATATGCCTCTACCACGACTGGCGCCGGGCGAGCGGAAAACCGGACCCGGCATCACGAAAGCCCAGGGGTGACCGGTTGGCGAGAGAGCCGGGACCACGAATTCTGGAACCGCTCTAAAGCCCAGGCCCCCAAAGGCCCCAAGTTGCGGCGTCTCTTAGCGAGTTTGGCCGGGGGAGGCAAGCGCGCGCGATAAAAGCAGTTGCCGGGCTGCTCCACGCCTGCCAGGTCGCCTGCTTCGCGCCCCTTGACTTATGCCCGTGATCATCCGACTTCACATCTGACGAACGCAAGGAGTGGACGATGACGGAAGGCGCCAGAAGCACGATCGACCAGGGCGAAGTGGACCGCTTCTCGGCGATGGCGGCGGAATGGTGGAGCCCGACCGGCAAGTTCAAACCGCTGCACAAATTCAATCCCGTTCGGCTTGCCTATATAAGAGACAAGGCCTGCGAGAATTTCGGCCGCGATCCGAAAAGCCCCCGGCCGCTCGGGGGTCTGCGCGTCCTCGATATCGGCTGCGGCGGCGGCCTGTTGTCCGAACCGGTCGCCCGCATGGGCGCCTCCGTCGTCGGCGCCGATCCGTCCGAAAAGAATATCGGCATCGCCTCGACCCATGCGAAGGCATCCGGCGTCTCGGTCGACTACCGCGCCGTCACCGCCGAGGAACTCGCCGGGGCCGGCGAAACCTTCGATATCGTCCTGAACATGGAAGTGGTGGAACACGTCGCCGACGTCGAGTTCTTCATGACGACCTGCGCGAAGATGGTCCGCCCCGGCGGCCTGATCTTCGTTGCCACCATCAACCGCACGATGAAGGCGGCAGCGCTTGCCATCTTCGCCGCCGAGAACATCCTGCGCTGGCTGCCGCGCGGCACCCATCAATATGAAAAGCTCGTGCGTCCGGAAGAGCTGGAAAGGCCGCTTGCCGCAAGCGGCCTCGAAATCACCGACCGCGCGGGCGTCTTCTTCAATCCGCTGTCGAACCAGTGGAACCTGTCGAGAGATATGGACGTGAACTATATGCTGCTGGCGAAACGGCCGGCATGATCCGGCATTCATAAGCCGGCTACATTTCGGGCCAGCCGCGCAGACTGACTATCAGTGCACATCCTCCGGCAGAACCGGAATAGCAGCGATCTCGATGCCTTCTTCGACGAGCGCTTGCGCCTCGTCGAGAGTCGCCTGGCCGATGATGCCACGGGCATCAGCCTCGCCGTAATGGATCTTGCGGGCCTCCTCGGGAAACTTCGTGCCGACATCCTCGGAGTTGGCTTTAACGGCGGCGACCGCCTCTTTCAGTTTCTGCAGGGCCTCCTGCCGCATCGCATCCATCGCCAGCGTCTGCCTCTCGTCCTTCTTGCGCGCGGTCGACACGGAAGGCGCCATCAGCAGCTTGGAGACGGCGGCGGAATGGCAGACCGGGCAGGTTAGGAAACCGGTCGCGACCTGACGGTCGAATTCGGCGCTTTCTGAAAACCAGCCTTCGAATTCATGGGCATTGTCGCAGGTGAGGGAATAGCGGATCAAGCGGCGACGCCTCCTGCGACTGCCCCCGCAATCCTTTCGACCGAGAATTCCCGGCCGTTCCTCAGGTTCGGGATCTTGTCATGTGCAGCCTTGACCGCGCCGGGATCGATCTCGGCCAGAATGACCGCCTCTCCAGTGGCGCCGGCCGAGGCCAGCACCGTGCCCCAGGGATCGATGATCATCGAATGACCAAAGGTCTCGCGCCCATCCTCGTGCCGGCCGGCCTGCGCCGCGGCGATCACGAAGACACCGTTCTCGATCGCGCGGGCGCGCAGCAGGATCTCCCAATGCGCTTCGCCCGTCTGCCGGGTAAAGGCGGCCGGAACCGTCATCACTTCGGCTCCGGCAATCGCCTGGGCGCGGAAGAGGGCGGGAAAGCGCACGTCGTAGCAGATGGCAAAACCCATTTCTGCAAAGGGCAGCGACAGGACGCGCGCCTCCGAGCCGGCCGTATAGGCCGCACTTTCACGCCAGCTCTCGCCATTGTCGAGGTCAACATCGAACATATGGATCTTGTCGTAGCGATTGAGGATCCTGCCGTCCGGATCAAACAGGAAACCGCGATTGGCGATCTTGCCGTCGGAAAGCGCGATCGCCGTCGAGCCGACATGCATGTGAATGCCGAACTCCCTGGCAAGCTCGGAGCCGGTCTTGACGATAATGTCATGCGCCTCGTCGGCAAGCACGGCGCGCGCCGCGGCGCGGTCGCGCTGCAGCATGCCGGTCATTTCGGGCGTCTGCACATAGGTCGCGCCCTGGGCGGCAGCCTCGCGCACCAGCCGCGCCATGGCGGCGGCATTCTTGACCGGATCGACCCCGGAGCACATCTGGATGGCGGCAGCCTTGAAACTCATCGGTTCGTCCTCAGGCCGCCAGCATCGGATCGAGCTTGCCGGCGCGGTCGAGCGCAAAGAGATCGTCGCAGCCGCCGACATGTTCGGCGCCGATGAATATCTGCGGGAAGGTGGTCCGCCCGTTCGACTTGCCGATCATCTCCTGGCGAAGGTCCGGGGAATAGGTTGCGTCGTGCTCGACGTAGTCGACGCCCTTTTCTTCAAGAAGGGACTTGGCGCGGCTGCAATAGCCGCAGAACTGCCGTGTATAGATCGTGACGGGTACCATGATATCTCCAGACGGAACGCCGGGTATTTCTGTCATATAGGCTCGGAGAGAGCCCTTGCAAAGGTCAAAACCGTGATCTCGGCCGCACCCGCCTTGCGCAGCGTCCGGCTTGCGGCGGCAACCGTCGCCCCTGTCGTATAAACGTCGTCGACAAGGACGACGCGTTTGCCGAAAATGTCGTTTTCGCGGCCCTTGGCAATCGCGAAAGCGCCCCTGACATTGTCCTCGCGCGCTTTGGCGCCGAGGCCAACCTGCTGGCTGGTGCGCTTGACGCGCACAAGCGTGGCGGCAAGCAGCGGCTTGCCGGAAAGCCTTGCCATATGGCGGGCAAGTTCGGCAGCCTGGTTGAACTTGCGGGTCAGCATGCGGGTGCGGTGCAGCGGAACGGGAATCAGCGCATCGCAGCTTTCGACCGTCCCATCGGAGGCGCGCAGCATCCAGCCGGCCATCATCGGCGCCAGATCGGTGCGATCGCGATATTTGAGCCCATGCACGAGGTCGCGGACCGCATGGTCGTGGGTCGCCGCGGACCGCAACCGGTCGAAAGGCGGCGGATTGGCGATTGCCTCAGCGCTGAGAATGCCGGCGCCGAGATCGTGCGAGAAGGGAATGCCGAGCACCTCGCAATAGGGCCGTTCGATGAAGCGGATGCCGGACCAGCATTTTGCGCACAAACCGCGATGGCCGCCGGCGGAAACACCGCAGACGGAACAAGTCGGCGGATAGAGAAAATCGACAAGTGCCGAAAACGGCCGCAAGAACTGCGTCCGCAGGAACTCCGCCGGTCTCTCGAAATCGATCGGTGCCATGCCGCCCAGAGTAGCCGGTTCTCATTCAAAGGAAAATCGCCTTGCTGCTTCAGCGAGGCGGGACTATGGACATCGCCATGGAAACGATCTTCGACAGAGACCTGATCGCCGCACATCGCCATCGCGCGCTTGTCAACAACGACCTGAAAGCCGCCTTCCTGCTGGACATCGCGGCAGAGGAAATGGCCGAGAGGCTGGCGGTCGTCGAGCGGCGTTTCGAAACCGCCGTCGAATTGCATGGTACGACCGGTGCAGCGGCCCGTGCGGCAATGGCGACGGGCAAGATCGGCACGATGATCCGCGTCGAGAGCGAAAAGGCCTATGCGGGCCGAGGCGAAACCCTGATCGAAGCGCCTTTCGAAGATGTGCCGCTCGAGCCGCAATCGACCAATCTCGTCCTTGCGCCGCTCAGCCTGCATCTGACCAACGACACGCCGGGCGTTTTCATCCAGATTCGCCGTGCCTTGAAACCGGACGGCCTGTTCCTGGCGGCTATTCCCGGCGCCGGCACGCTGCAGGAACTGCGCGACGCCCTCTTGACCGCCGAGGTTGAAATGACCGGCGGCGCCAGCCCGCGCGTCATCCCCTTCGCCGATGTGCGCGATGTCGGCAGTCTCATGCAGCGCGCCGGCTTCACCCTGCCGGTGATCGACGCTGAGACCTATACAGTACGATATGATTCTCTCTTTCCGCTGATGCGCGATCTCCGAGCCATGGGCATGAGCAATCCGCTCGCAGCCCGCGGCCGCATGCCGCTAACGCGCGCCTTCTTCCTGCGGGCGGCAGAGATCTATGCCGAGCGCTATTCCGACCCTGACGGACGGATTCGCGCGACCTTTTCGATCATCTATGTGTCCGGATGGGCGGCTCACGAGAGCCAGCAGAAGCCGCTCCGGCCGGGTTCGGCCAAGGCACGCCTTGCCGATGCGCTGAAAGTGGACGAGCACAAGCTCAGGCAATAAAGCCCTTTGTTTTTATGCATGTCGTTGTCCCGGAACCGCTGCACACTTCCGGGCGACATGGGCATAATATCGAAAAGTGTCAGCGGTTTTCGCAGCCCATCGTGCTGCAGTTCGTCAATCTAGACGGTCGCCTCTTCAATTGACGGTTATGTTGTTGCTGAGAAGGCTGAAGACATTCTGCAGGCTGCCGGTGAAAAAGCCGAGACCCGAGACGAGCGCTGTGCAGATGAGGGCGGCGATCAGGCCGTATTCGACCGCCGTTGCACCCGTGCCGTCCGCAAAAAATGCTTTCAAAAGACGCATTACCCAGCCCTCTGCGTGAATCGACTGCAATGATTAATACAGGCCATCGGGCGATGGCCGGCATTTTCAACAACCGGCGCCGACGCCATATCCCTGGACGACGCAGACCGACCCGGGCGTATCCTGAAGGACGCTTCGGCGAATCGTATAACGCTTGCCGCTTTCATTGTTCGGGATCGATCCGGTGGTTATCGTATCGAAATCCACCGGAGCGCTTGCAAAGACGCTTTTCTTCGAAGAATCCGCCAGCATTGGCGTCAGGATCAGCGTCAGCGCGACCACCGCCGTGCCAAAGAGAAGGGCGATATTGAGCGCACCCGTCCTGCGCGAGGCAGACGAAGCCCGTTCCTTTTCCCGGACAGCTTTCCAGAAATCATCGTCCATGAGGTCAAGCCTTTTAAATACGCACGCCAGATGCTTGATTGAGGCCGATCTTTGGCAGAAGGTGTTAAACGATCCATTAATATCCACAGCCGAAAACAGCACGGCGCAATAATAATCAGCAAACGCTAATGCATTGCGCCTGGAAAAGTCCGGCGACTGCAGAATAATGACACATCGACAAAACAAAAATCGCCGGCGGGTCGCACGGACCAAGCTCAACGAGAGGCGCTTTAAAGCAAATCCTGCAGCATCGGGATGAGCGGCTCGTCGGCCGGCGGCATCGGGTAATCCCGAAGAGCCCCCGCACGCACCCATTTCAGCGCCTGCCCCTCGCGGCCCTGTGCAATGCCTTCATAGCGCCGGCAGATATAGAGCGGCATCAGCAGATGGAACGTCTCGTAGGAATGGCTGGCAAAAGTCAGCGGCGCGAGGCAGGCGATCTTCGTCTTGATGCCGAGCTCTTCCTCGAGCTCGCGAACCAGCGTCTCCTCCGGCGTCTCGCCGGGCTCGACCTTGCCGCCGGGAAACTCCCAAAGCCCGGCCAGCGATTTTCCCTCGGGACGCTGTGCCAATAGAATACGCCCGTCGGCATCGATCAGCGCGCAGGCGGCGACCAGCAATATCTTCCGGCCTGCCTCGCTCATCGCGTCTCCCGCTGCCAATAACAATAATGATAGGCGTCGCGAAAACCGAGGCGCTCATAGAGTGCGATCGCCGGGCGATTGGAAAGCTTTACCTGCAGCCAAGCCGATCGGGCACTGCGCATGCGGGCCCAGCGCAGCGCCGAAGTCAGGATTTCGGTGCCTAGTCCTTCGCGCCGCCGCGTTTCGCAGACCGAAAGCGACATGATACCGGCAAGGTCGTTGTCCTGAACGCAGAGCACGGTCGCAAGAGGTCCCTCTACCGCATTTTCGATCATGAAAAGGCCCGACGGCGGCTTGATCGCGGAAATGATTTCGGCAAGCGCCGGCTTCAAGCTCAGCGGCGCCCTCTCGACCGTCAGATTGGCGTCGACGAAACGGCCGACGTCATGGGTCGGCAGATGATCGAGCGTATCCGGCAGCGCAGCCTCGATGAGATCGCAGGTCATCACCACCGTTTCGTCGAACCGCGTCCAGTTCTGCGCGCTGAGAAGCTCGATCAAGACAGGCGAAGCGAGCGGCGTCTGCCGGACGACGGCGGCGCGGCCATAGGCCTCGAACTTGCGGCTCGCCTTTTCCAGGCGGATCTCGACGTCGCGATGGTCCGAGGGATCGAGCGGCACGATGGAGTTCAGCCGATTGGACGGGTGGCCGGCCGTCAACCGGACCTGCCAACTGCCGTCATATTGCACGGATGCCGCCGGCCAGGCACGAAAACCGACAGCCTCCAGCCTGCGGACCAGCGGCAAATTCTGCGAGGAAATAGATGCCTGCTCCAACGAACGATCAGCTCCGATAGTCGCCATTGATCGCAACATATTCCTTGGTGAGGTCGCAGGTCCAGACGGTTGCCGAACCAGTGCCGAGGCCGATATCGACTTTAACGGGGATATCCTGCGCCTTCATCACATTCGAGGCGGCTTCCTCGGAATAATCGGGATCACGCTCGCCATTGACGGCGACCCTGACGTCACCGAACCAGATGGCGAGCCGGTCGCGGTCGGCCATCTCGCCGGACTTGCCGACGGCCATGACGATCCGGCCCCAATTGGCGTCTTCGCCGGCGGCCGCCGTCTTGACCAGCGGCGAATTGGCGATCGACAGGGCGATACGTTTGGCGGCGGCATCGCTCTCGGCACCCGACACGGTGATTTCGAGCATCTTGGTGGCGCCCTCGCCGTCACGCACCACCTGCAGCGACAGATCCTTCAGCACTTCGTTGAGAGCGGCGCGAAAGGCGGCAAGGCGGGGATCGTCGGCGCGTTCGATATGCGCTTGGCCGTCCTCGGCCGCCGCACCCGTCGCAAACAGCATCAGCGTGTCGGAGGTGGAGGTGTCGCTGTCGACGGTCATCGAATTGAAGGTCGGGCCGACGCCATCGGATAGCAGCGCCTGCAGCGCGGCCGGCGCGATGTCGGCATCGGTCACAACGAAGGAGAGCATCGTCGCCATGTCGGGGGCAATCATGCCTGCGCCCTTGGCGATGCCGTTGATCGTCACGGCAACGCCGCCGATCTCGGCGCTGCGGGTCGAAACCTTCGGATACGTATCCGTCGTCATGATCGCCTTGGCGGCTTCGAACCAGAAGTCGCCCGTGGCCTCGGCCTGCATCCGGTCCAGGACACCTGAGAATTTGCTGGCGTCGAGCGGTTCGCCGATGACGCCGGTAGAGGCCAGATAGACCTCGTTCTCACCGCAGCCGACGGCCGCCGCGGCCGATTTCGCCGTCAGCGCGGTCGCCTGGCGGCCCTTCATGCCGGTAAAGGCATTGGCATTGCCGGAATTGACGACGACGGCGCGGGCGCTGCCATGCGGCAAGTTGGCGCGGCAGAAATCGACCGGCGCCGACGGGCACTTGGAGCGGGTAAAGACCCCTGCGACGGCGGCCGGCTTGTCGAAGACCATCATCAGCACGTCGGTGCGGTTCTTGTACTTGATACCGGCGGAAGCCGTCGCCATGCGCACGCCGCGCAACGGCGGCATGGCGACAAAGGATTTCGGAGCAAGCGGAGAGACGGAACCGGACATGATGAAACCTGCCAATGAGCATTTCCAGGCGGCGTTAGAGCCGGATCGCTGTCTGGAAATGCGACAACATAGTGAAGGGCCCGGAAGAACCGGGCCCGATGCGAATATTACTGCTGCGGCGCCGGCTGGGCGGGCTCACTGCCCGGTTCCGGCTGCTTGTTGGCCTGATCATAACCCTTGCGCAGCGTCTCGTCCGATATCTCGATCTTGGCGGACGTCTTGGCCTGGTTGAGGAGCGCAAGATACTTGTCGCGCATGACGAGCTGACGAACCTGATCCTGCACCTGATCGAAAGGCGGCGGCGGAGCGTCGCGCTTGTCCTCGACCTTGATGACATGATAGCCGAAGTCGGTCTTCACAGGGGTCTTGGAATAGGTGCCCTTCTCGAGCGCGAAGGCTGCGTCCTCGAATTCCTTGACCATGCGGCCGCGCGAGAAATAGCCGAGATCGCCGCCTTCCGACTTGTTCGGATCGGTGGATTTTTCCTTGGCGAGTTCGGCGAAATCCTTGCCGGCGTCGAGCTGCTTGATGATCTCCTTGGCTTCGTCCTCGGTCTTGACGAGGATATGGCGGGCGTGGACTTCCTCCTGCTTCGGCAGGGCTGCGACTTCCTTGTCGTAGCGCGCCTTGATTTCGTCAGGGGTCACGGTGTCGACGACATGCTTCTTGAAATAGGCGTTGTGCAGCTCGCGATCGGAAAGATACTGCATGCGCTTCTTGAATTCATCGGTCTGGTCGAGCTTCTCGGTGATGGCGTCGGCGGCAAGGAGCTTCACGTCGATGGCGGCGGAAAGGGCTGCGACCTTCTTCTGGTCGTCGGGAAGCTGCGCCAGCTGCGGATCGAGATTGGCGACGGCAAGATCGAGTTCCGACTGGTGGATCTCCAGATTGCCGACCTTGGCGACGACGGCGTCCTCTGCATGGGCCGGAGCCTGGAATGCAACGAAAGTTGCAAACGCCAGCAGGGCGAATTTATTGGTGCTCAACATCAAATAACCCTTCACAGTTTCATCGCCGGCGTCAGCATCGCCTATTCCAGCTCAAAATAGCCATCAACACCGGATTGTGGCCTTTCTGTATCCGCCAAATCCGTTGACATCATTCGACCCCCCTCTTATCTGTCACGCAACCTCGCGTCCAGAACAGTTTCCGGGCGTTTCAAGGCGTGCGCCTGATTTTCGGCTGGGCCGCGGACAAGAAACGTCGCGGATGAATATTGAGAAAGGACCAGTCACATGGTCAGCTTTGGCGGTATTGCCCGCAAGTTATTTGGATCGTCCAATGATCGCCGCGTGCGGTCCTTCCAGCCGAACGTCACCGCGATCAACTCCATCGAAGAGAAGACGAAGGCTCTGACGGACGAGCAGCTCGCGGCAAAGACCGCGGAATTCCGCGCTCTTCTGGCCGAAGGCAAGACGCTCGACGACATCCTGATTCCCGCCTTTGCCGTCGTGCGCGAGGCTTCGCGCCGCGTTCTCGGCCTGCGACCTTTTGACGTACAGCTGATCGGCGGCATGATCCTGCACTCGAATGCGATCGCCGAAATGAAAACCGGTGAAGGCAAGACCCTCGTCGCCACCCTGCCGGTCTATCTGAACGCGCTTTCCGGCAAGGGCGTGCACGTCGTCACGGTCAACGACTATCTCGCCCAGCGCGACGCCGCGACCATGGGCCGGATCTATGGCTTCCTCGGCATGACCACCGGCGTCATCATCCACGGTCTCTCCGACGAGGAGCGCCGCGCAGCCTATGCCTGCGACATCACCTATGCCACCAACAACGAGCTCGGCTTCGATTATCTGCGCGATAATATGAAGTACGAAAAGAACCAGATGGTCCAGCGCGGCCACAACTTCGCGATCGTCGACGAAGTGGACTCGATCCTCGTCGACGAGGCGCGCACGCCGCTGATCATCTCCGGCCCACTCGACGACCGTTCAGAACTCTACAATACGATCGACGCCTTCATTCCGATGCTCGTCCCCAGCGATTACGAGATCGACGAGAAGCAGCGCTCGGCCAACTTCTCCGAAGAAGGCACCGAGAAGCTGGAGAACCTGCTCCGCCAGGCCGGCCTCCTGAAGGGCAACGCGCTCTACGACATCGAAAACGTTGCGATCGTCCACCACATCAACAATGCGCTGAAGGCCCATAAGCTCTTCCAGCGCGACAAGGACTATATCGTCCGCAACGACGAAGTCGTCATCATCGATGAGTTCACCGGCCGCATGATGCCGGGCCGGCGTTATTCGGAGGGCCAGCACCAGGCGCTCGAAGCCAAGGAAAAGGTGCAGATCCAGCCGGAAAACCAGACGCTGGCTTCCATCACCTTCCAGAATTATTTCCGCATGTACGACAAGCTCGCCGGCATGACCGGCACGGCGCAGACGGAAGCGGAAGAATTCGGCAATATCTATAATCTCGACGTCATCGAGGTTCCGACCAACCTGCCGATCAAGCGCATCGACGAGGACGACGAGGTCTACCGGACCTTCGATGAGAAGTTCAAGGCGATCATCGAAGAAATCCTCGACGCCCACAAGCGCGGCCAGCCGGTGCTCGTCGGTACGACCTCGATCGAGAAGTCGGAACTGCTTGCCGACCGTATGCGCAAGCAGGGCTTTGACGACTTCCAGGTGCTGAACGCCCGCTACCACGAGCAGGAGGCCTATATCGTCGCCCAGGCCGGCGTGCCGGGCGCCGTCACCATCGCCACCAACATGGCCGGCCGCGGTACCGACATTCAGCTCGGCGGCAACCTGGAAATGCGCATCGAGCGCGAACTCGGCGAGATGGAAGCCGGTCCGGAGCGTGATGCCCGGATCCAGGCGATCGTCGAAGAGATCAAGGAACTCAAGCAGAAGGCGCTGGCCGCCGGCGGCCTCTATGTCATCGCCACCGAACGCCATGAAAGCCGCCGCATCGACAACCAGCTGCGCGGCCGCTCGGGCCGTCAGGGCGACCCCGGCCGCTCGAAATTCTACCTTTCGCTTCAGGACGACCTGATGCGCATCTTCGGCTCCGACCGCATGGACAGCATGCTGACCAAGCTCGGCCTCAAGGAGGGCGAGGCGATCGTCCATCCCTGGATCAACAAGGCGCTGGAGCGCGCGCAGAAGAAGGTCGAAGCCCGCAACTTCGACATCCGCAAGAACCTCTTGAAGTATGACGACGTTCTCAACGATCAGCGCAAGGTGATCTTCGAGCAGCGTCTCGAACTGATGGAATCGACCAACATTTCGGAGACCGTCTCCGACATGCGCCGCGAGGTGATCGAGGATCTGGTCGCAAAGCATATCCCCGAACGCGCCTATGCCGAACAATGGGATGCCGTCGGTCTGAAGACGGGCGTCACCAATATCCTCAATCTCGATCTGCCGATCGACGATTGGGTCAAGGAGGAAGGCATTGGCGAGGACGATATTCGCGAGCGCCTGACGGAAGCCGCCAATGCCGCCTTTACGGAAAAGGCCGAGCGTTTCGGCGACGACATCATGCATTATGTCGAGCGCTCGATCGTCATGCAGACGCTCGATCATCTCTGGCGCGAGCACATCGTCAACCTCGATCACCTGCGCTCGGTCATCGGCTTCCGCGGTTACGCCCAGCGCGATCCGCTGCAGGAATACAAGTCTGAAGCCTTCGAACTCTTCACCGGGCTCCTCAACAATCTGCGTGAGGCCGTCACTGCCCAGCTGATGCGCGTCGAACTGGTGCAGCAGGCGCCGGCCGAACCCGAACCGCCGCTGATGCAGGCCCATCATCTCGATCCGATGACGGGCGAAGACGATTTCGCCCCGATCTACCAGGCCTCCGAAGTCATGGTCGCGCCCGAGAACCGCAATCCCGAGGACCCCGCCTCCTGGGGCAAGGTCGGCCGCAACGAGGCCTGCCCCTGCGGCTCCGGCAAGAAATACAAGCACTGCCACGGCGCCTTCGAACAGGTCTGAACCACATACGACAAATCTGAAAATGCCGCCCTCGGGCGGCATTTGCTTTTCTGCGGCAACGCCGGCCAGCTGGAGTTCCAGGTCCGCGGCCAGGGCCGTTCCGGAACCGTTTCTTAACCCTGCTCTGTCAAGACTTCGGGGACGATTTGCCTGACCTCAGAGTTTTGCGTGTTCATCATGGCGATCATAGAAACAGCGGAGAAGATGCTGCCGGCGGGCCTGCGCCCGATCGGCGGCCGAACGCTGCGCATGCTTGCGGCCGTGCTGACCGAAGGCGGCGAGAAGGCCGTCGCTCAGCGCATGGCGCTGACGGCCTTTTCTATCCGCATCCTCAGCGCCGCACTCGCCTTCGTCTCCCAGATCGTGCTCGCCCGGCTGATGGGCGAATATGAATACGGCATCTTCGTTTTCGTCTGGGTGCTGGTCGTCGTCTTCGGCGACCTCTCCTGCCTTGGCTTCCACACCGCGATCATCCGCTTTCTGCCGCAGTACAAGGCGGCGGGCGCCTTCGAGGAAATCCGTGGCCTGACCGGTGCGGCACGCATCTTCGCGCTGCTGTCCGGCACGGCAATGCTTGCCGCCGGCATGCTCGGGCTGCATCTCTTCGGTGATCTGATCGAGCCCTATTATCTCGTCCCGATCTTCCTCGGCCTGTTTGCCATGCCGATGATCGCGCTGGGCGATATTCTGGAAGGCACCTCGCGGGCGAACCACTGGCCGGTGATGGCGCTGGGCCCGGTCTATATTATCCGGCCGATCCTCATCATCGCCTGCATGCTGATTGCGATTGCGATAGGCGCGGAGCATACGGCCGTTACCGCCATGCAGGCGGCGCTCGTGGCCACCTTCGTCACCGCCCTCGGCCAATATGGCGCGACGCTTTACCGCCTTCGCCGGCATTATGACGACGGCCCGCGCAAGGTCGATTTCCTCGCCTGGCTCAGCGTCGCCTTCCCGATCTTCCTGATCGAGGGCGTCAGCTTCCTGCTGACCAATTCCGACGTCGTCGTTGTCGGCATCTTCCTCGAGCCGCATGACGTCGCCATCTATTTCGCCGCCGCCAAGACCATGGCGCTGGTGCATTTCATCAATTTTTCCGTCAAGGCCGCTTCCGGCCCGCGTTTTTCCTCGATCATCGCCGAGGGCGACCATGCCCAGTTGGCGATCGCCGCCACCGATGCCGCCCGTTGGACCTTCTGGCCGGCGCTCGGCGTCGGCCTCGCGGTGCTCGCGGCCGGCAACCTGCTGCTGTCGCTGTTCGGCGGGGCCTTCACCGCGGGTTATCTTGTCATGGCGATCCTGCTTGCCGGCATTCTCGCCAAATCGCTGGTCGGCCCGGCTGAAACGCTGCTGATGATGGCGGGTAAGCAGAATCTCTGCGTCGCCCTCTATGCCGGTGCATTGGCCGCCAATGTCGGTCTCAACCTCGCTTTGATCCCGCATTACGGCATCGAAGGCACCGCGATTGCCACCGCCTCGGCCATGGCGGTCGAGGCCGTTCTTCTGCATGTCGCCGTGCGCCGCACGCTCGGCATTGTCCTCTTCGCCTTCGCCAGCCCCTCCGCAGCAACGCCAGAAATGAGAGTTCGATAGATGGTGCGTCCGCCCCCCGTCACCGAAAGCACCGACCGCATCACCAACAGCATGATCCATGATCTCGCGTCGCTGCATTTCGAGGCACCGCAGGCCGAGGCCCGTGCCGAGATCGGCCGGCCCGGACGCGAACTTTGCCTCTATCCCGGCAAGCTCGGCTACGACCTTCAGGACGAGCTCGACTTCCTCTCCAACCGGGCGATGGAGCCGAACGTCTTTTTCTCCGGCCGCTTCCTTGCGCCCGCCATGCCGCGGCTCGAAGACAGGCAGGTGAATTTCGCCCTGATCCGCGACCACAATGCCGGCCGCAGCCGCATGCGTTTCCTGCTACCGTTTTCGGTCGACAAACCGGGCTTTGCCGTCGGTCCCTCGATCATCCGCGGCTGGTCGAACAGCTTCGGCCCGCTCGGCACGCCGCTCGTCGACAGCGAGGATGCGGCCGAAACCCTCGACAATTTCTTCGAGGGGCTGACCATTCCTGATCTCAACCTGCCGGGCACCCTGGTCCTGCCGGATCTGAGATTGAACGGAATTTTCGTGCGCATGCTCAAGGCCGTGGCGCTCGGCCGCAATCTGCCGCTCACCGTGACCAATCCCTATCTGCGCCCGATGCTGCAGAGCGAGGAAGAGGCGCCTGCCTATCTCAGCAAGACCATCTCCTCCTCGCATATGCGCGAGATGCGCCGCCAGTGGCGTCAGCTGGAAGAACTCGGGACGGCGGTCTATGCCGTCGCCCGCCAGCCGCGCGAAATCCACGTGCGTTTCGAGGAGTTCCTGGCGATGGAAGCCGGCGGCTGGAAGGGTAAACGGCGAAGCGCTCTCGTCACCGATCGCTATCATACCGCCTTCGCCCGTGAGGCGGTGTCGAACCTTGCCGCCGTCGACGCCGTGCGCATTCATACGATCGATCTCAACGGCAAGGCGATCGCCGCCATCGTCGTTTTGATGATGGGCGGCGAGGCCTATACCTGGAAGACGGCCTATAACGAAAACTATGCCCGCTATTCGCCGGGCAAGCTTTTGATGAGCGAACTCACCGAATGGCATCTCGACGACGCCAATATCGTCCGCTCCGATTCCTGCGCCGTCTCCGACCACCCGATCATGAGCCGCTTCTGGCAGGAGCGCGAGGAGATGGGAACGCTGGTGATCGGCCTGACGCAGAACGGCGACCGCGACATGCGCCAGGTCGCCGCCCAGCTCCACATGTACCGCAGCACCCGCAACATGGCGAAGATGCTGCGCGAGAAGATCATGTCGCTCGCCGGCCGGGGCTAACCTTCCGTCGCAGCTTTCTCTCGCAGCAGCCGGCGGATCACCTTGCCGGTCGTCGTCAGCGGCAGTGACTCGACGAATTCCACCTCGCGCGGATATTCGTGCATCGAAAGCCGCATCTTCACCCAGTCCCTGATATCGGCGGCCAGCGCCTCGCTCGGCGAGTGGCCCGGCGCCAGCACGATATAGGCTTTGACGATCTCTGTGCGCAGTGGATCGGGTTTGCCGACGGCGGCGGCAAGCTGCACGGCGGGATGACCGACCAGGCAATCCTCGATCTCGGCCGGGCCGATGCGATATCCCGACGAGGTGATGACATCGTCGTCGCGGCCTTCGAAGATGACGTAGCCGTCCGCGTCCTGCCGGCCGATATCACCGGTGAGCAGCCAGTCCTTGACGAATTTTCGCGTCGTCGCCGCCGCGTCATTCCAATAGCCGAGGAACATGACGGGATCGGGACTGGCGATGGCGATCTGGCCTGGCTCGCCCGCCGGCAATTCGTCGCCGGCCTCATTGACGATTGCGATGCGGTGTCCCGGCACCGCCCGTCCGATGGCGCCCGCTTTGGTGACGCCGTGGGCAGCGGCAGACGAAAGCACGAAATTGCATTCCGTCTGGCCGTAGAATTCGTTGACGGTGATGCCGAGCGTGCGCCGCGCCCATTCATAGGTTTCGCGGCCGAGCGCCTCCCCGGCAGAGCCGATCGTGCGCAGCACCAGATCATATTTCGAGCGGGGATCGGAAACCGAGCGCATCAGCCTCAGCGCCGTCGGCGGGATGAAGGCATTGCGCACATCCATCTCCGCCATGATCCGATAGGCCATGTCGGCATCGAACTTCTGCGCCGGCGACGAGACGACGGGAACGCCGAGCATAAGGCTCGGCAACAGCGCGTTAAGCAGACCGCCCGCCCAGGCCCAGTCGGACGGAGTCCAGACCTTGTCGCCCACCTTTGGAAAGCCCTCATGGGCGAACTGCATGCCGGGAATATGGCCGGGCAGGACGCGGTGGCCATGCAATGCCCCTTTCGGCGGCCCTGTTGTCCCGGAGGTGAAGATCATCAGCGCCGGATCGTCGGGCGTTGTCTTCTCGCCTTCGAAGACGGGCGCATAGGATACGATGAGATCGGCAAAGGAGAGGGCGTCCGGAGCGCCATCGACGCTGATCACATGCCGCAACTCCGGCAGACGATCGCGGATTTGCCGGATCCGATCGAGGCCGAAATCATTGGTGACGATTGCCGCCGCACCCGAGATCCTCAGCCGATATTCCAGCGCCTCGATGCCGAACAGCAACGCCAGCGGCAAGGCGATCGCGCCCATCTTATAGATTGCGACATGCGCAACCACGGTCTCGAAGGACTGGGGCATCAGCAGAGCGACCCGATCGCCGCGCTTGATGCCAAGCGATGCCAGCGCATTGGCGAACATCGAAGAGCTGCCGGAGAGTTCGCCATAGGTCAGCGAAAGATGATTGCCGTCCGGACCGAAATGCTCGAGACAGACACGCTCCGGATCTCGCGCCGCCCAATCGTCGCTGACGGCGCGGCCGATATTGAAGTCTTCCGGAATCCGCCAGGAGAAATCACGATAGAGATCGTCGTAACGATCATGGGAGGGCAGTCGCATAGTCTGGCTTCCGGTGAAATGCTGCAGCAGCTAACACCTTGCGGCGCGGATGTGCAAGCCGGCGACGGAAACGACGGCCCCATCACTTATCATTGTACGCATCGCCGCGCCGATTCCGCGTGCGCCTCCCTGCGACTTTGACGGTTTCGCACTAGATCATCAAACGCCGCACGGGGTGTCTCAATTCATGGAGTCGTTTCATGGAATACGTCAAATTCGGAAAGACCGGTCTCGAAGTGTCGAAAATCTGCCTGGGCTGCATGACCTTCGGCGATCCGGGCCGCGGCAATCATGCCTGGAGCCTGCGGGAAGAGGAAAGCCGGGCAATGATCAAGCAGGCGATCGACCTCGGCATCAATTTTCTCGATACGGCCAACACCTATTCCAACGGTTCCTCGGAAGAGATCGTCGGCCGCGCCATCAAAGACTTCGCCAAGCGCGAGGATATCGTTCTGGCGACCAAGGTGTTCAATCGCATGCGGCCGGGTCCAAACGGCGCCGGCCTGTCACGCAAGGCGATCTTCGACGAGATCGACAATAGTCTTCGCCGTCTCGGCACCGACTATGTCGACCTCTACCAGATCCACCGTTTCGACTACACGACGCCGATCGAGGAAACGCTGGAAGCGCTGCATGATGTCGTCAAAGCGGGCAAGGCGCGTTATATCGGCGCCTCCTCGATGTATGCCTGGCAATTCGCCAAGGCGCTCTACGTCTCCCGGCTGAACGGCTGGACGGAATTCGTCAGCATGCAGAACCATCTGAACCTGCTCTACCGCGAGGAGGAGCGCGAAATGCTGCCGCTCTGCGAAGACCAGAAGATCGCCGTCATTCCCTGGAGCCCTCTTGCCCGCGGCCGTCTGACCCGCGACTGGGACGAGATGACGGCGCGCAGCGAGACCGACGAATTCGGCAAGACGCTCTACACGCAATCGATCGATGCCGACCGCAGGATCGTCCAGGCCGTGGCCGACATCGCCAGCGCCCGCGGCATTTCCCGCGCCCAGGTCGCCACCGCCTGGATTCTGCAGAAGAGCGTGGTGACCGCGCCGATCATCGGCGCGTCCAAACCGAACCACCTGGCTGATGCCGTCGCTTCGCTCACGGTCAAGCTCACTGCCGAGGAAATCGCCGTGCTGGAATCACCCTACATCCCGCACGCCGTCGCCGGCTTCAAATAGCTGCATCCTCTTCGCGGCGCCCTCATAAAGGCAGATCCTCTCCCGGCCGCGGGAGAGGAGTGGGATACGGCACCCAGGGGTCACAGCTCCGTCCTAGCGGTTACCTGAATATCGAGTAATCGGCTGTCATGACCACCGTTCTTCACCGAGATCGTTGAGGCCAATGCGCTCATCGCCTTGCGCGACCAAATTATTTCCGCCTACCGGGATCGAGCTGCCGGCGCATCGTCACCAGAAACTGCTCGGCAAGCGCCCGGTCCTCGACCGCACGGGCCAGAATGACGGCGCCCATCATCGATGAGAGCGTGGTGGCGGCATTGGCGCGGCGCTCCTCGGCGGTGTCGCCGGGAACAATATCGGCAAGCGTTTCGACCAGCACCGACAGCCCGTCGCTGAAGACGGCGCGGACGGCGCCGCGGCTGCGGCTGACCTCCTGGATCAGCGTTGCGAAGACGCAGCTGCCGCCCGGATCGTCGACCGTACGCCAATGGATATAATGGTCGAGAAGCGTTTCGAGCGGCCGGTCCGGCGAACTGGCGATATGCTCCTTCCAGCGCGTTTCGACCTTGTCGATCAGCTTGCGGCTGACCTCCAGCGCCAGCTCGTCCTTCGAAGCGAAATGACCGTAGAAGCCGCCATGCGTCAGCCCCGCCGCCTTCATGATGTCGGCGACGCCAACCCCGTCGAAACCGTTCTCGCGGAAAAGCACGCCGGCAACGCTCAGGATCTTTTCGCGGTTTTCGGCAAATTTTTCGCGGCTGACCCGCATTGCTCATCTCCAGAAAATAGTCGCTTGACAAAATATATGACGCCCATCATGAATACGCAAGAAATATGATGACCATCATGTAAATCGGCAGTCCCTCAGCGCCCTCAAATTGAATTCGAACGGAATCTTGCCCATGGTTTCCACCGTCCTTGCCTCAACCCTTGCCCGGCGCAACATTCATTACGGCTGGGTCGTCGTTGCCGCCACCTTCCTCACCATGTTGGTGACAGCGGGCGCCATGGGCGCACCCGGCGTGCTGATTAAGCCGCTGCAGGACGAATTCGGTTGGGAAACCTCGCAGATTTCCTCCGCACTGGCGATCCGGCTGATCCTTTTCGGCTTCATGGGGCCGTTTGCCGCCGCCTTCATGAATTATTTCGGCGTGCGCAAGGTCATAGTCTTTGCATTGGCGCTGATCGGCATAGGCTTCGTCGGCTCGCTGTTCATGACGACGTTGTGGCAGCTCCTGCTGCTCTGGGGCATCGTCGTCGGCTTCGGCACCGGATTGACGGCCATGGTGCTCGCCGCGACGGTGTCGACGCGCTGGTTCACTAGGCATCGCGGCCTTGTCGTCGGCATGCTTTCGGCAAGCTCGGCCACCGGCCAGCTCGTCTTTCTGCCGCTGATGGCGGAACTGACCGAGCGTTACGGCTGGCGCTCGACGGTATTCTTCGTATGCGCCATGATCATGGTCGCCGCCCTTGCCGTTCTCGCCTTCATGCGCGACCGGCCAGCTGACGTCAATTTGCCCTCTTTGGGCGAGGAGCATGTGACGCCGGCACCGGCCAGGCCGACGCTCGGCGCTGCCCTGATGACGCCGATCACCACGCTTCGCGAGATTTCAACCACCTCGACCTTCTGGATCCTCTTTGCCACCTTCTTCATCTGCGGTCTCAGCACCAACGGCCTGATCCAGACCCATTTCGTCACCCTCTGCGGCGATTTCGGCATCGTGCCGGTGGCCGCCGCCAGCGTGCTGGCCGTCATGGGCATCTTCGATTTCTTCGGCACGATCGGCTCCGGCTGGCTGTCCGACCGGTTCGACAATCGCTGGCTGCTGTTCTGGTACTACGGCCTGCGCGGCCTGTCGCTGCTCTATCTGCCCTTCAGCGATTTCAGCTTCTACGGCCTTTCGATCTTCGCCATCTTCTATGGCCTCGACTGGATCGCCACCGTGCCGCCGACCGTCAAGATCGCCGCCGACCGCTTCGGCCGTGAAAAGGCCGGCCTCGTCTTCGGCTGGGTCTTTGCCGGCCATCAGTTGGGCGCCGCCACCGCCGCCTATGGCGCCGGCCTCTCGCGCACGGAACTGTCGAGCTATCTGCCCGCCTTCTTCGTCGCCGGCGCCTTCTGCCTGCTGGCCTCGATCCTGGCGCTCACGCTGAAGAAATCAGGCCTGCCGAGCGCGGCTCCTGCCGCCGCCCATTGATCAAGCAAGATCCGGCCTCGAAGCAAGACCGGATTTCTCCACTCGATCAGTCTGATAACTTGGCCAGACCGTCTTGCGCGCGCGGGCGCTCACATGTTAGACAGCCGCCCGGTCTGTATCCGTTGCCCCATTGGCGGAATTGGTAGACGCGCTCGACTCAAAATCGAGTTTCGAAAGAAGTGCTGGTTCGACTCCGGCATGGGGCACCAGCCTACGCTCTGTGAGCTTCGGCTCGGCGAGCCGAAGCTTACAGAGCGTAGGCTGTCGCGCCGTAGTTCCGTCAGGAACGAAGGCGGACTGGTTTCGACCAGCAGCGCCTCGATCCCGATACGGGACAATCCGCATCCAGCTGAAACTATTTATTCTTCAGCAGCCACATCTTGCCGGCCATGGTGATGCCGTAGACGTCTTTCGAGACATCGTCATCGAGGTGCCGCCGCTCAAGGAAACCCGGCTCCTTCAGCTCGCCCAGCGTCTTAGCGGTGACCGATTTGATTTTCTGAGGCCGCTCTTTCCAGCGGTCGTTCTTCGCGTAGGTCACCGTTGCGTTCTGATGCGTCCATTTATTGGCCGGCTGAGGGTAAAGGTCTCCATCCCTGGCGAGTTTCAGCGCGGCGATCTGGGACGGCGTAAGTTCAATCATACTCGAAAATCCTGTGCAGGCGGTGTTTGCGCTGCAAATGCGCTAATACCAAAGGCGTGCTCATAACACCGATGGGCGCGTTTCACCACTGCATTGAGAGTATGCCCGGCATGAAAGGCGAAAACCCGGCTCTTTGAACCGGGCCCCGCCCTTCTGTGATAGTTTCATCAGTTACAGCGCCGCACAGTCCTGGTAACCTCGCCGTCCTCGGTCTGGCGGGTGACGCTCCTGGTTTCGCATCCATTGTCGCGATAGCGACGGCGTTCGCGTTCGCGGACACCGAAGGTCACGCCGCGCTCGCTGATGGTAATCCCGGGCCGGACCCGCTCCTGGCGATAGCCGTCGTCATCATAGGTGCGCTCTCGGACATAGATGCTGTCGGCGAGGACAGGTGTTGCAAACGAACAGGCGGCAAGCGCCGCCACAGTACAGTTCAGGATGAACTTCCGCATGTCGTTTCTCCTTCTCGTGATGAGGGGGCAACGACCTAAGCTAAAACTGGTTCCACATCGCTGGCGCGCCGGCCATGGCGATCCTTTGCCGAGAATATCTGTTCCCGACTGGCCAAGAGCGCCGACCAGGCCCTCAAAATGCAAATCAACTGTTTAATTTTGCTTAGGCTTCGTCCAAGGTGGCGACCGTTACCATCAGATGAGGGCGGACGTGCATCAGGAAGTAGGACTTATCGCGACGGTCGCCGTCAGTTTCGTTTTCGCGGCGGTCCTCGGCTATGGCGCGGACCGGCTCCGGCTGCCGCCGCTCGTCGGCTATCTGATGGCAGGTATCCTGATTGGGCCCCTGACGCCCGGCTTCGTCGCCGACACGGCCCTTGCCGGCCAGCTCGCCGAAATGGGCGTCATTCTGCTGATGTTCGGCGTCGGCTTGCATTTTTCCGCCTCCGATCTGCTCGCCGTGCGCGGCATCGCCGTGCCCGGCGCGATCGGACGGATTTGCCTCGCCACGCTGCTGGGCATCGGCCTTTGCAAGCTCTGGGGCTGGAGCCTCGGCGCCGGGATTGTCTTCGGCCTCAGCCTGTCGGTTGCGAGCACCGTCGTGCTCCTGAAGGCGCTGGAGGAGCGCAATCTTGTCAATGCGGCAAGCGGACGCGTCGCTGTCGGTTGGCTGATCGTCGAAGATCTGGCGATGGTTCTGGCCTTGGTGCTGCTGCCGGCGCTGGCAGAACTTCTCGGTGGCCATGCCGTCGATGCGACCAATCACGGTCTCGGCGAACTGCCGCTGACGCTGACGATCGGGCTGACCTTGTTGAAGGTGGCGGCTTTCGCCGCCATGGCGATCTTCCTCGGCCCTCGGATCGTGCCCTGGCTGCTGACGATGATCGCCCGCACCGGCTCGCGCGAACTCTTCACGCTGACGGTGCTGGCGATCGCGCTCGGCATCGCCTTCGGCTCGGCCGCGATCTTCGGCGTCTCCTTTGCGCTCGGCGCCTTCTTCGCCGGCGTCATCATGAGCGAATCCCAGCTCAGCCACCGAGCCGCGGCCGATTCGCTGCCGTTGCAGAACGCCTTCTCCGTGCTGTTCTTCGTCTCCGTCGGCATGCTCTTCGACCCCTCGATCCTGGTGCGCGAGCCGCTGGCCGTAATCGGCGCGCTGGCGCTCGTCATTGTCGGCAAGGCCATCATCACCTTCGCGATCGTCATGCTGCTGCGCTATCCGATCAGCATGGGCCTGACCTTGGCCGGCGGACTTGCTCAGATTGGCGAATTTTCATTCATCCTCGCCGGCCTCGGCGTCTCGCTCGGGCTTCTGCCGCATGAGGGCCAGGATCTGATCCTTGCCGCCGCGATCCTGTCGATTACTCTCAACCCCGTCGTGATCTTCGCGAGCGACGGCCTTAAGAAATATATGCATTCGACATGGCCTCTCCTTTTCGAAAGCTACGGCAGAAAGAAGCAGAAGACGCTCAGCAAGGAACTGGAAAAGATCAGGGCGCTCGGCGAGGAGCGCGAACGCCAGTACCAGCTGAAGATGCAGCAGCTGATCGAAACTTTCCCTCTATTCTCCCAGGTCGGCGAGGACGCACAGGAGGAGCTTCTACTGCTCTTCAAGGCAAAGGCCGCCCCGCCTGGAGAACGCGTCATCCGCCGCGGCGATCGCGGCGATAGCATGTATTTCATCTCCTCGGGCGCCGTCGAAGTGCGGCTCGCCAGCGGCGCGATCCGCCTCGAACCGGGCGCCTTCTTCGGCGAGATGGCGCTGCTGAGCGGCGGACGGCGCACGGCCGACGTCATCGCCGTCGACTTCTGCCAGTTCGAGGTGCTCGAGCGGCGCGACTTCAACATGTTCATGTCGCACCATCCCAATCTGCGGGCGATCGTCAGCGAAATGGCCCAGAAGCGCACGGAGATGAACGTGCTGCGTCAGCAATGGGAAAAATCGATGGATCTGTCCTGAAACCGCAGTCCGCCATCGTGCCGCGATCCGTTCAGGAATATGCCGGCCAGTAACCGTCGGAACGGAAATCCGCGGGGATGGGATCGAGCCGCGACAGCGCTTCGGCGGCGAAATCGATCTGCATCGACAGATATTGCAGCGCCGCCGGCATCGGGGCGCCGGTCACAAATTCCCGGATGCGGGAGGGATGATAACCGCTGTCGTTGAGCCGCCGGACGGCTTCCCGGCGGACGTCGTCGCGGTTCGGCCTGCCGTCCTGCTCGATACGCCAGTCCGTCAACGCGGCCTGCCCAAGGCCGCCTTCGATCACCTTGAATTTCATGTCTCGCCACCCTGCATTCCGACGCGAAAAAGCTTGCCGCAGAATGGCTGATTCGCAATCTTGCGAAATCTTGGAAGACGCGCACACACTCCGGCGTCACAAAATTTTTAGACCGAGGTGGCACGAAGGACACGGACGAGCATTTACAGCGCTGCCTGCGGCCCCTAAAGCTCTTTTGCATCGCAACAGGAAAGGAACGGAATGCTCCGCAGACTTTACGATTGGACCATGTCTCTGGCCGCGCGCAAATCGGCCGAAGTCTGGCTCGCCGTCATCGCCTTCGTCGAAAGCTCCGTCTTTCTCGTCCCTGCCGATGTGCTTTTCCTGCCGATGGCGCTCGCCAAACCGGAACGCTCCTATCGCTACGCGTTGGTTGCGACCATCGCCTCCGTGCTCGGCGGCATCGCCGGCTGGGCGCTCGGCTATTACGCCTATGATGCAATCGCCAGACCAGTTCTTGAGTTCTACAGCAAATTCGATGAATTCGAGCAATGGCGAAGCGCAATTCACGGCGAATGGGAAATCCTGTTACTATTGCTGGTGACTTCCGGCTTAGCACACCTTCCGCCGATTAAGGTCGTGACCATTCTGGCTGGCGTCATTGGCATGAATCTAGGCTTCTTTGTTATTTCCGCGATCATAGCTCGCGGTGCTCGGTTCCTGCTTTTGGCGTGGCTGCTTCGTCGATATGGCGAGCCAATCCGCCATTTCGTCGAGAAACGCCTTGGTCAGATCGTCGGCATCGGTGCAGGCGTCCTCATCACACTCGGAATCGCGTATAAACTGCTTGCCCACTGAGCCAATTTCGCGGAGTTCCGCCATGACTGCCACTTCTTCGCCGCTCGCCCGCCCCGGCTTTATCTATTCTATATTGCTCGCTATCGGCATGGCTGCGGTGGTCGGCGCCGCGATCGGTTTCCAGTATATCGGCGGCTATATTCCCTGCGCCCTCTGCCTGCTGCAGCGGCAACCTTATTATTATGCCATTCCGATCGCCATTCTCGCTGCGATCTGCGAGCTCGCCGGTCTGCCGAACTGGATTTCCCGCGCAATGATTCTCGCGGCCGGCATCCTGATGCTCGTTACAGCCGGCATGGGCGTCTATCACGCCGGCGTGGAATGGCACTTCTGGCCGGGCCCGGCCACGTGCTCGACGACGGCAAACGGGCTGACGAGCAATGCCGGCGATCTGCTCACCGAGCTCAATACGATCAAAGGCCCCTCCTGCACCGATGCGGCGCTGAGAGTGCTCGGCCTGTCTTTTGCAGGCTGGAATGTAATCGCAGGAGTTCTACTCGCGGCCTTCGCCTTTGTCGGCGTCCGCAAGGCCGCGTGATCAGGATCGATCAGGGCTGCAGCTCAGTATCCCAGTAGAGATAATCGAGCCAGCTGTCATGCAGATAGTTCGGCGGAAACAGCCGGCCGTTATTGTGCAGATCCTGCACGGTCGGCTGATAGGGCTTCTGCGACGGGAACATGCCCGCCTGCTTCGGAAGCTTGCTGCCCTTGCGCAGATTGCAGGGCGAGCAGGCCGCCACGACATTCTCCCAGGTCGTCTCGCCGCCATGGGCGCGCGGGATGACGTGATCGAAGGTCAGATCGTCATGGGCGCCGCAATACTGGCATTCGAACCGGTCGCGCAGGAAGACGTTGAACCGGGTGAATGCGGGATTACGGGACGGCTGAACGTAGGTCTTCAGGCATACGACACTCGGAAGCCGCATCGAAAAGCTCGGCGAGGAAACTGAATGTTCATATTCTGCAATGATATTCACACGGTCGAGAAATACCGCCTTGATCGCGTCCTGCCAGGACCAAAGCGACAAGGGGTAATAACTCAGCGGCCGATAGTCAGCGTTCAGGACGAGCGCCGGCAGGGCCTGTGGGGAGACTGCAATCGTCAAGGGACTCTCCTGATCGATTCGGCATCTGCACCTGTATATTAGGCCGGTTGTTACAGGATTGTGAAGTCCAATAAATTCAGAGGATAAAGGCAATTTAAAGAGTGTGACCGATCAGCCGACTGGCACCATGTCACGACGCATTTTCGTGGCGTAATAGGCCCAGAAAAGCCGGGCTGCCACCGAGCGCCACGGCGACCAGACTTCCGAAAGCTTGGCAAGCGCCTTCGCTTGCGGCCGCGCCGCAAGTCCGAGCGCCGCGCCGACGGCGTTCTGCAGCGCGACATCGCCGGCCGGAAAGACATCGGCATGGCCGCCGCAGAACATCAGATAGACCTCCGCCGTCCACGGGCCTACGCCCTTCAGCCCCGTCAGTTCGCCAAGCGCTTCGCCCGGCGGCTTCAGGCAGAGCCCGGAAAGATCGAGGCTGCCGGAGGCAACCGCTTCAGCGATCCGCGTCAGCGTATCGGCCTTGGCGCGCGACAGGCCGAATTCCCGCCATGCCTCGGGGTGAAACAGCAGGTAAGCTTCCGCCGTGAGCGGACCGTCCGCCGGCAGCATGCGCCGCCAGATCGCCTCGGCGCTGGCACGCGAGACCATTTGCGACACGATGATATGGGCAAGGCCGGCAAATCCGGGCTCGCGCAGTCGCAGCGGAAGCGGGCCAACATCCGCTGCGATCGGTGCGAGGCGCGGATCGAGGCGAAGCAGCACTTCGAGCCCCAGCCTGACGTCATCGTCGTTGCGAATGATCTGCACCTCGCGCCCCCAGTGGTTCAAAACCAAAATCCGTGGCAGAAGAAAGCATGACCACGAGCGAGCGTCAAAAACCTGTCTTTCGTTTTGCGCCGAGTCCCAACGGATCGCTGCATCTCGGCCATGCCCTGTCGGCCTTTTTGAACCGCGACATGGCCGAAGCCTCTCATGGCCGCCTGCTGCTGCGCATCGAGGATATCGACCAGGCTCGCTGCACCCCCGAATTCGAAGCCGGCATCCTGCGGGACATCGACTGGCTTGGCATCGACTGGGAAAGTCCGGTGCGGCGCCAGTCGGAGCATTTTCCGGAGTACCAGGCGGCGCTGCATGCGCTGATCGAACGTGGCCTGGTCTATCCGGCTTTCCTGACGCGCGGCGAAGTGAAGGCGCGTGTCGCCGCTTACGAGGCAACGGGCCAATCCTGGCCGCGCGATCCCGACGGCACGCCGCATTATCCGCCGATTGATCGCGAGCGGCCGGAAACCGAATGGCGGGAGATCCTTTCCTCCGGGAAAAAACATGCCTGGCGGCTCGACATGCGCAAGGCGCTCGACCTGATCGGCGAACTGCTGTTCTGGACGGAAACCGGTGACGGCAGGACAGGCGAGATCGCCGCCGAACCTGGCGTCTGGGGAGATGTCATCCTGTCGCGCTCGGATGCTCCTTCGAGCTACCATCTTTCGGTGGTCGTCGATGATGCCCTGCAGGGCGTCACCCATGTCGTGCGCGGGCTCGACCTTTTCCACGCCACATCGGTGCACCGGCTGCTGCAGGTTCTGCTCGGCCTGCCGCAGCCCCTCTACCACCATCATCGTCTCATTCTCGACGCCGATGGCCGCAAGCTTTCAAAAAGCGAAGGTGACAGCGGGCTCGCCGAATTGCGTGCCCGGGGCATGTCAGGGGCCGACATTCGCCGTCTTGTCGGGCTCTGAGCGCCGTTCGACACGCTCCCTGCCGACGATCGAAAGCGTATGCGAGAACATCCGGAAGACGCGGAACTTGATCAGCGCCGCATTGATCTCCGCGCCGATAATGAAGATGGCGCCGACCATGTAGAGAAAGATCAGCACGATCATCACCGAGGCGAGACCGGCATAGGTTGCCGTATAATTGGCGAAGGTGGCCAGATAATAGGCAAAGATCAGCGCGCCGGCGAGCCAGAGAAGCAGCGTCAGCAAGACCCCGGGAATTACGTCGAAAACCCGCCGCTTGCCGGCCGGCAGCCAGAGATGCATGACCAACAGGCCGACGGTCAGCACGACAAGTGTGCCGTAAATGCGCCAGCTGAAGACGATGCCGAGCGTATCGGCAAACAGCGGAAACCAATTCCTGGCATAATCGAGCGCCAACGGCACCGCCACCAGCAGGATGCTGATCGCCGCGAAGATGATGACCGCGATCAGCACGTAGCCGAGGCTGGCCAGGCGGGTGAAATACCACGCCCGGGTTTCCTGCACCCGGTAGGCACGATTGAGCGAGATGCGCAGCGCTTCGACGCCGTTTGAGGCGAAATAGGCGGCCGCCAGCACCGAGATCGTCAGCAGCCCGCCGCGTTGAATGGTCAGGACCTGCAGCACCTGGTCGGCCAGCGGCTTGGCGATCGCTTCTGGCCAGGTGTCGAAGATCAGATGGATGGCGGTGGAGGAAAACTGATCGGCGCCGAGGAAGCTTGCAAGCGCGGTACCGAAGATCAGGAAAGGGAAAACCGCAAGCAGGCTCGACAGCGCCACGTGGCTTGCCATCGCAAATCCGTCGTCCTCGACCATGTGACAGATCGCGTCATAGACCACGTCGTAGATCGTGCGCAGCACCTTCCGCATTCCGTCTCCGGCTTCGAGATTGTATCCTCTGGCCGAATATGGGAAACGAGTCCCATTTTGTACAGGAATCATTCCATGGTGGAGCATCGAACAATCGTCGTCACCGGCTGTTCCTCCGGCATCGGCGCTCATTGCGCCCGGGCGCTGAAAGCCGATGGCTAGCGCGTCTTTGCGACGGTACGCAAAACCGATGATCTGGCGGCCCTTCAAGCCGACGGCATTGAAGCCTTCCTGATGGATTATGCCCGAACCGAGACGATCACCGAGCTGGTCGGCACGGCTCTCGAACGCAGCGGCGGTCGCGTCGACGCGCTCTTCAACAACGGCGCCTATGGCCAGCCGGGCGCCGTCGAGGATCTTTCGACGGCAGCGCTGCGCGCCCAGTTCGAAGCGAATTTCTTCGGCTGGCACGAATTGACGCGGCAGGTCATTCCGTCAATGCGCAAACATGGCCAGGGCCGGATCGTGCAATGCTCGTCCATTCTCGGGGTGGTCCCCTATCGCTATCGCGGCGCCTATACCGCCTCCAAATTCGCGCTCGAGGGCCTCAGCATCACCCTGCGCATGGAGCTCCACGGCAGCGGCATCCATGTGAGCCTGATCGAGCCGGGACCGATCGCCACACGTTTCACCGCCAATGCGCTCGCAAAGTTCAATGAGAATATCGACGTCGAGAACTCGCCGCACGCAGCCGATTATATCAGACAGTTGGCGAGGCTCGAGGGTACGGGGCCGGTCAACCGCCATAAACTTGGCCCGGAGGCGGTCTATTCGGTATTGAAACACGCATTGAAGGCGAAAAACCCAAGGCCACATTATCCTGTAACGACTCCGGCTAAACAGGGCATGTTCCTGAAGCGGCTGCTCCCGGCGGGCCTCTTCTACAACCTGATGCGCTGGACGGACTGATTAGAAAGCTGAGCGGCATGTCCACGGTCACCTATATCCTTGCGATCATCGTCATGGGCATCGTCGCCCTGGTGCTGATCCGCGGCCTCTTCAACATGATGAAGGGCGGCGACGCCAACCTTTCCAACAAGCTGATGCAGCTTCGCGTCCTGCTGCAGGCAGTCGCTGTCATCCTGATCATGGTGACGCTCTGGCTGACCGGCGGCGGCCGCCCGACCTGAGGAAACCCTGGAGCGGGGATTTTAATGATGCACGCAAACATATCCTCCCTCATTCTTGTGCTCGTCACAGCAATCCAGCCACGGCGCGTCCGCCCCGTGAATGACCACTGCCTGCCATTGAAAAAGTCTTCCGCGCCCAAGGACTTGGGCGCACTGGATTCCTGTGACGAGCACAGCAATGAGGGAGGGGCGAGCGCCGGCTTGAGGACGCACCCGCCCGGGCCATTATGGCGAGAAGCCCAACCCCACCCTCCGTCATCCCAGGGCTTGACCCGAGGATCCATCCCCCTAACCGCTGATGGATGTGGTGTGGATGCTCGGGTCGAGCCCACGGCTGTCCGGTTGGTACCGATGGCTGCCCCTCACCCTAACCCTCTCCCCATTCTGACGGGGAGAGGGGACGTGCCCCGCAAGACGTCGGTGAGGGACGGAAAGGGTGCGGCATATTGCCTTCTCCCCGTAAAAACGGGGAGAAGGTGGCGGCAGCCGGATGAGGGGCCGGCCTCCCCGATCTCCTGCCTTGCGGCAGCCCTCCCCCCAACAGGCGGTGCGGCATGGTGAAGCTCAACAAGATTTACACGAAGACCGGCGACGACGGCACGACAGGGCTGGCTTCCGGCCCGCGCCGCTGGAAGGACGATCTGCGTGTCGAGGCCTATGGCACGATCGACGAGGCCAACTCCGCGATCGGCCTGGCGCGGCTTTACACGACCGACATGGCCGAGCTCGACACCATGCTGATGTCGATCCAGAACGATCTCTTCGACCTCGGCGCCGATCTCGCGACACCCGATACCGGCGAGCCGCCGGCCTATGAGCCGCTGCGGATCGTCGAGACGCAGGTCGAGCGCATCGAGCGCGATATCGATCGGCTGAACGCCCGGCTCGGTCCGCTGACATCCTTCATTCTACCGGGCGGCAGCCCGGCCGCCGCGCATCTGCATCTCGCCCGCACGATCGCCCGCCGGGCCGAACGGCTGATGGTGACGCTGGCGCGCATGGAGGGCGAAATCGTCGGCGGGACCGCGATGAAATATATCAACCGGCTTTCGGATTTCCTCTTCGTCGCTGCCCGCCATGCAAATGACCAGGGTCGTGCGGATGTGCTTTGGGTTCCGGGAAAAAACAGATAGGTTTGCCGCGATCACGATTGCCGGGGGGCCTTATGTTCATACCATTTCACGACGCCAATACGCTGAAACATATCAAGGTCCAGTGGGTGACGCTGGCTTTGATCGCGCTGAATGTCGCAGTCTTGCTCTTTATCAACCTGGAGAGCGAACAGGCTGCCCAGGCAACGACCGTTGGCCTCGGCTACATCCCGGCGATCGCCTTCGGGCAGGCACAGTTGGCTGAGGGATTGGAGATCGTGCCGGAGCCGCTGACCTATCTCACCTATGCCTTCGTCCATTCGGGCTTCTGGCATCTGGCTTCCAATATGGTCTTCCTGTGGGTCTTCGGCGACAATGTCGAGGATGCGATGGGGCATATGCGCTTCCTGCTTTTCTATCTCCTCTGCGCGGCCGTCGGCGCGCTTTGCCACGGCTTGCTGACGACGACACCGGAAGCGCCGCTGGTCGGCGCCTCGGGGGCGATCTCCGGGGTCGTTGCCGCTTATGTCATACTGCATCCGCGCGTCAGGGTCTGGGTGCTGGTGTTCTTCCGTGTGCCCTTGCCCCTGCCGGCCTTCGTGCCGCTACTTTTGTGGATCGGCCAGCAGTTCTTCATGCTGGCGATTGCACCCGATGGAGACGTCTCCTGGGGCGCCCATGTCGGCGGCATTCTTGCCGGTGCTGTGTTAATCCTGGTGCTGCGTCGTCGCGGCGTACCGCTCTTCGATCGGGAAATCGTGACGCCGCGCGCCGTGAGGAACGAAGCCGGCGCGGGTACGGCCATTGCGGCCGGCGCGAACGGACGGATCGAGCGTCTTCCCTGGGACCGTGGCCGAGGTTAACAGATGGATTGACGTGCACGTAAACGTCAATATATTGCGAAAGCAATGCCCGGCCTGCGTCATTGCAAGCGTTGTATTTGGAGGAAAAACGCGTATCCATGTCGCCATTCGACAATCGAAGCGACGCTCGAGCGCGCATTTTCCTTAAAGCCTCGCTGAGCCAGTTTTCTTGAAGGAAGGACCCCCATGAAGATTCTCGTGCCCGTTAAACGGGTTGTCGACTACAACGTGAAGATCCGTGTGAAGCCGGATGGTTCGGGTGTCGAGCTTGCCAATGTGAAGATGTCGATGAACCCGTTCGACGAGATCTCGGTGGAAGAGGCGCTGCGGCTGA